>CAZDSB010000404.1:0-2917 GCA_964507515.1 uncultured Myxococcaceae bacterium | reverse complement strand
GCGAGCATCCGCGTCCGCTTCGCCGGTCTCGACCCGTAACCCCTGTCATTCCGCTGGCCTCGGCTCCGGGGTGGTCTGAGCCCATTCGGCTCATCGACGCCGGACGGGCCCGTCCTGCTCACTCAGCTGGATTCCAGGCGGAACCGGACGGCGTTTGCCGTGAAAGATGTCCCGCTTCTCCGAGCCCGTCAGGAACCTGGTCGAGTCGACCCCCTCGACGGCGAGCCCGATCGCGTCGGGCCAGTACATTTGCGCAGGCGGACACCGCCCGATCGTCCAGGTTGACCAGGGCAGGGTCCCGTGTGTGTGGTCCGAGCCGAGAGGAGATCCAGTGCCCCCCAGGACATCCTTCGATCGCCGTCGATTCCTCGGTACCGCGGCCGCGGCGCTCGCCTCGGCGGAGCTCGGGTTCGCCAGGCCGGCGTCCGCCCAGTCTCAGCCGAAGGGCGCCGCTACCCCGGCGAAGAGCGCCGCCAGGCCCGCTTCGTTCGGACCCGTGAAGCAGATCGACGCGGGTGCGCTCAACGTCGGCTACGTCGAGGCCGGACCCGCCTCGGGTCCTCCGGTCTTCCTCGTGCACGGATGGCCCTACGACATCCATGCCTTCGTCGAAGTCGCTCCGGCGCTGGCCTCGGCCGGGTACAGGGTCATCGTTCCGCACCTGCGCGGGTACGGGACCACGCGTTTCCGCTCGAACGACGCGTTCCGGAACGGCCAGCCCGCGGCAGTGGCGGTGGACCTCACCGACCTGATGGACGCCCTGAAGATCAAGAGCGCGATCCTCGCCGGCTTCGACTGGGGAGCCAGGACCGTCGACATCGTGGCCGCCCTCTGGCCGGAGCGCTGCAAGGCGCTCGTGGCCGTCAGTGGCTATCTAATCGGCAGCCAGGCGGCGGGCAGGAACCCGTTGCACCCGGCCGACGAGTTGCAGTGGTGGTACCAGTTCTACTTCGCGACCGACCGTGGGCGAGCGGGCTACGAGAAGTACCGCCACGACTTCGCAAAGCTGATCTGGAAGACCGCCTCACCGAAGTGGGACTTCGACGACGCGACCTTCGACCGCTCGGCCGCCTCCCTCGACAACCCCGACCACGTCGCGATCTCCATCCACAACTACCGCTGGCGTCTGGGGCTTGCCGACGGCGAGCGCAAGTACGACCCGGTGGAGAAGCGACTCGCAGAAGCTCCGGCCATCACCGTCCCCACGATCACGATGGAGGGCGACGCGAATGGAGCGCCGCACTCCGACCCGAGCGCCTACGCGAAGAAGTTCACGGGCCAGTACGAGTTCCGGCTGATCACCGGGGGCATCGGCCACAACCTTCCCCAGGAAGCGCCCGCCGCGTTCGCCAAGGCCGTGATGGATCTCGGCGCCAAGCACGGGTGACCGCCCCCGCCGCTAGGTGAGTGGGGCCTCGGCGGTCTGCGGACTCTGGGCGAGGGGAGAGACGCCCGGTGATCGACCAGGGCCAACCACTCGGTTCTTGCCCAGATTCTTCGCCTCGAACGTCCGTGCATCCGCGGCGGCGAGCACCTTGGCGGTGTCGCTTCCGTCGGCGGGGAAGCTGGCCACACCGACGCTCATCGTGACGCTGAAGCCACTGCGGCCGGCCTGGACGCGGAGCCCGGCGATCTCTCGCCGCAGGGTCTCGAGCCGGACCACGGCCTGCGCCACGTCCGTGTCGGGGAAGACGACAACGAACTCGTCGCCCCCGAGGCGAGCCGCCAGGTCGCTCTTCCGGATGGACTGCCGCAGGCGCCGGCCCACCGTCTGCAGCGCGAGGTCACCCCCGGCGTGTCCGTGGGCGCTGTTCATCTCGCGGAAGCTGTCCAGGTCCACGAGGCCGAGGCTCAGCTGCTGGCCGCTGCGCCGGGCCCGGCTCACCTCCTCCTCGAGCCTCTCCTCGAACCACGCGCGGTTGGCAAGGCCGGTGAGCGCATCCCTCCCGGACAGGTGACGCCACTGGTGACCGCGCAGCGCGACGGCCGAGGCGATCACTCCCGCGCCGACGAGGACGACCATGCGAGAGACCTGCGCGGCCCACGAGAACCCGCCGTACGAGGAATCCCCCTCGAACGCGGCATCGAGGTTCCAGTGGTGCACGGCGTAGGAGGAGATCCCCAGGTACTCTCCGACCGCGAGCACCGACGCTGCCACGCACAGCCGCCAGTCGTACCGGAGCCCGGCGCTGGCGATGGCCAGGAAGTACACCTCGAACACGACCCGGCTGTTCACGGCGGTGAGCGGGCGGTTCAGGACGAAGAACACCGCGAGGCCGGCGCTCACCAGGCTGACGTCGAGGAAGATGCTGATGAGACAGATCCACGGCCGGTAGGCGTACCGGACCGCCAGCCAGAGGAGGATGGCGACGAGGAGGCCCGAGCCGGTCAGCCAGCGTCCGACCACCGCATCCTGGCTGTGCAGGACGATGCTCGCCGGAACGTGGTCCAGCTCGAGCAGGGGCGTCAGCTGGATCAGCGCGAGCAGTCCGAGCAGGACCAGCCGCACCCTCGCGACCAGCCGCTCACCGCTCTCGCCCGCCTCGACGACCTGACGACGCCGGTCGCGGAATGCGCGGCGAAGGCGATGGAGACCGAGACGCCAGCCTCGCGGGAGCTCGGTGAGGGAAGCGTCCGGTGAACGAGGCACGCGGCGCAGAGTCTATCGGACGAACCGGAGTGCGCCGCCGGTCTGCAATCCAATTCGTCGCGCCCCGACACCGACCCACACCAGCGCCGCGCGCGTGACGCGCGCCCCTGCGCGTGGGGGACGATGTGCGCACTCCGAGGCCGCGGCGATGCTCCGGCCGCAACAGGCGGGGCACGATCGTCACACCCCCCTGGGCGCATCCGGCCGTCGGCGCTGACGGGCCCTGCGTGATTCCCCTGGCCGCCACGTTGCACTGCTGGCCACCCG
>CAZDSB010000403.1:0-7477 GCA_964507515.1 uncultured Myxococcaceae bacterium | reverse complement strand
CCTGCATCCTCACCCTGCTGGTGCTGCCGGTGATGTTCCAGCAGTGGACGCGCTGGCAGGGGAAGCCGGTCGAGGACGACGCTCCGCTCGCTCCGACGCCGGACCCGGTCCCCGCCGAGGGGTGAGCCCCGAGGGCCGAGCCGCTACTTCGTCCCGCCCGGCGCCTCGCGGACCCCGATGGCGAGCTGACCGAGGCCGGCGCCCTTCGCCGTCTCCATCACCTCGACCACCCTGCCGTGGGGAACGCCCTCGTCGGCCTGGATGACCACCAGGGTGTTGGGGTTCTTTGCCCGCGCCTCGTCCAGCGCCTTCTTCAGCTCCTCGGTCGTCACCACGTTCCCCGAGAGCACAACCCGCCCGTCCTGGAGCACCGCCACCGAGAGGTCGGTCGACGCCGGCATCACGTCCGCGGCGCTCCCCTTCGGGAGGTTCACCTTGAGGCCCGCCTTCGCCGCCCCCGCGCCCTGGTTCACGATGACCGAGCTGGTCACCATGAAGATGATCAGCAGCACCAGGAAGATGTCGGTGAGCGGAGTGATGTTGATCTCCGAGAAGACCGCCTCCTCGGATTCCTCCTCCGACGTCCCCGGGACCCGTCCGATCGCCATCCGCGGCTCGTCCTAGCTCGCCCCGGCGGTCGTCACCGCTGGCAGCGGGGTGGGGGCCACCGACTGTTGCACCGGCTCGGGATGCGACGTGCCGCTCGGGCGTTCACGGAGCAGCTCCATGAACTCCTCGATCTGCAGCCGCATCTCCACGTTCAGCCGGGCGATGCGCGACTGGAAGTAGTTGAAGAGGATCACCGCCTCGACCGCGACCAGGATGCCCGCCGCCGTCGCCACCAGCGCCTCCGAGATGCCGGTCATCACCGCCGCGGTTCCGCCCGTCCCACCCGCCTCCACGTCCAGGCCGAGCTCGCGGAAGCTCCGCATGATGCCGGCCACGGTTCCGAAGAGGCCGACGAACGGGGTCGTCGCGCCGATGGTGCCGAGGATCCACAGGTTCCGCTTCAGCCGGAGCCCGAGCTGCGCCCGCTCACGCTCGACCGCCGCCTCCACCCCCGGAGTCACCGTCCGCGTCCGCTCCAGCCGCTCGAAGGCCACCCGGTACACGTCCGCCACGGGCGTGTCGGCCCGGTCCACCGTCCCCTTCGCCGCCGAGACGTCCCCCCGCAGCAGATGCCGGCCTACGGCATCGGTGAGGGCCCGGGAGTTGGCGGAGATGTTCCACAGCGCGATCCACCGTTCCACGGCCACGCCGATGGCCAGCACCGACGCGGCCAGGATGAAGGCCAGCGTCGCGCCGCCGAGGCGCAGGTAGTGGGACAGCTCTTCAAAGGTCATTCCTGCCTCAAATCCTTGAGTCTTACCGAGGTTACGTGCTTTTCGCTGCCCATGAACAGGCGTCGCTGGTCCTTGTTCCTGCTCTTGCTCGCCGGCTGTCCTCCCCGGGTGGACGTGCGCAGCGCCCCTCCCCCGGACGCCACCGCGTTGCTCGCCGAGGTGGACGCCGTGGAAGGCGGGGTCGCCGCGCTCCAGAGCCAGGCGAAGGCCCATGTAGACGGCCGCGGCAAGAAGGGCAACGTCCAGATGTTCGTGGCGGTCGCCGCGCCTGCCTCGGTGCACATCGAGGTGCTCGACTTCTTCGGCAAGCCGAGCGGGATCCTCATCTCCGACGGCCAGCAGTTCGTGATGCTCGCCTCCGACACCGGGACCTGGCTGCGCGGCACCGCCACCGCCGAGAACGTCTCCCGCGTGCTCCCGGCCGCTCTGCCGCCGGATCAGCTGGTGGCGATGCTGCTCGGGCGTGCCCCGCGCCTTCCGGATCCGTCGCCGACGCTCGTGGTCGACCCCGAGAAGAACGTGTTCCGGGTCACCCTCCGGGCCGGTGGACGCACGCAGGAGCTGTGGGTCGACCCGACCCGGAAGCGCATCGTGCGCAGCCACCTCGACGGGCCGGACGCGTACACGCTGACCTTCGACGGCTTCGAGGACGTCCGGGGCACGCCCTTTCCGCGCAACATCTCCTTCGCCGGAGCGGGCAGCGTGGCGCTCCAGTACACGGACCTCCGGCTGGGCGAGCAGCCGGACGCGGCGCTCTTCGTCCCCCAGGCGCCGCCGGGTGTGCCGGTGGAGCAGATTCAACCCCTCCCATGACAGCCAAGCAGCCGGGCTGCCAGACTCCGCCGGAGCCGTAGATCCTTCCTCGACCCCCGGCGTTTCAGGGGCATGGACGGAGCACCGGCGGAGGCCGCATCGACTCGCCCCAAGACACGACCCCCGACGAGGTCCTGATGCGGAGGTTCCAGCGGGGTGATGCCCGGGCCTTCCCGGAGCTGGTGCGGCGGCACCGGGCAGCGGTGTTCGCGTTCGTCCTGCGATGGACGCAGGACCGGGCGAGGGCGGAGGACATCCTCCAGGAGACATGGCTGAAGGTGGTGCGTGCCTCGACGGACTGGAGTCCCCGTGCACGCTTCACCACGTGGCTGTACACCATCGCGAGGAATGCCTGCGTGGATGGAGCACGACGAGAGCGCGCCCGGGCGACCGAGCCGCTGGTGGCCGAGCCGGTGTCGACCGAGGCGCACGATCCCGAGCGCGCCGCCGCCGCGTCCGAGCTGCGCCCGGTGCTCGAGGCCGCGATTGCCGCCCTCCCGGACGCCCAGCGCGAGGTGTTCCTCCTCCGCGAGATGGCCGGCATTCCCTTCCACGAGATCGCGCGGATGACCGGCGCCCCCGAGCCCACGGTGAAGAGCCGGATGCGGTACGCGCTCGAGGCGCTCCGGACGCGGCTGACTGCGGCCGGCGTCGACGCGCCTGCGGGAGGACAGGTGGCATGAGGCCCCCCGTGCCCACCCATCCCGACGACGACCGGCTCCTCGAGCTGGCCTACGGCGAGGCGCCGACCGCGGAGGCGCGCGCACTGCGCCAGCACGTGGACGGATGCGCTCGTTGCCGGCAGGTGCTGGAGGGCATCGCCGAGGTCCGGAGCGCGTTCCGCTCGGTCCCCGCCGAGCCCGCTCCGGAGCGCGGTCTGGAGTCGCTCCTCGCCTATGGTGAGCAGGCCGCCGCCCGGGCGCGCTCGCGACGCGGGGGCCTGCGCATCCTGGCGCTGCTCTCGGCCGCGACGGCGTTCGCGGTGGTGTGGCTCGTGCTGCCGTCGCGGCCCGCTCAGCCGGACGGCCTGGCCCGGTCGGCGGGCACCCGGCCCACGGACGCGCTCGCCCAGGCCGAGGTTCCCAAGACGGCCGTCCAGGGGGACCGGGAGCGGGACGAGCTGGACGACCGGGCCAAGGACGTCCCCGAGAAGGAGAAGGAGCGGAAGACCGTCGCGACGCCCGCCGCACCGCTCGCCAAGTCGGAGGAGCTTCGCGAGGAGAAGCCGGTGGGCGAGCGTCGCGCCGCGGCGGAGCCCCCGAAGCAGAAGGGGCTGTCGAAGCTCGATGCTCCGGCCACACAGCCCCTCCGCGCGCCGGGACGAGCTCCGTCCGACCTCGCGGGTCGCGCGTCCGCGGCGAACGATGTCTCGGGAGCGCTCGGGAACGCGACCGCCTCGGGCGGCAAGGTGGGCGGCGCCCAGGGACCGGCCGTGGGCGCCGGAGCCGAGGCCTTCGCCTCGGGGTCCCTCGCGATGAAGAAGCGGAGCGCCGACGTTCGCGCCGACGAGGGGAGTGCCGCCTCGCGGACCGCCCCGGCCAGCCCGCCCGCGTCCGTCGTGGCCGCGACCTCTCCGGCCGAGAAGCGCGACCTCGACGCGCGCACGCACGAGGCCGCGAAGATCGCCGCCGCTCCGCTCGCAGAGGCCGTCGCCGGGGAGGACAAGGCCGCGAGCACGGCCGGCGCCGCGTCCGGCGCACCGGCGCAGACGGCCGCCAAGCCTGCCCCGGCGATGCAGTCGATGCGGATGGGCGCGGGCTCGCCGGAGAAGCAGGCGCGCCTCGGGGAGATCCGCAAGGAGCTCGAGACCGCGACCGGGGACCGCCGCAAGGCCCTCCTCCTCGAGAAGTGCGAGCTCGAGGCCTCCTTGACGCTCGGGCCCGACGCCGTCGTCACCTGCTCGACCGTGAGCCGCGAGTTCCCCGGAACCCCCGAGGCGAGGCGGGCCAGCGAGCTCGCCCGCGGCTTCTCGGTCCAGCCGCCCGCGTCGCAGGAGCGCTGACCGGCGGCCCAAGCCTGCGGGCAGGCGGCCAGCGTCAGTCCCACGGCATACTCCATGGCCATCAGCCCTTCCGGAGACCTCCGCGCCCGTGCCCGTGAAGAAGGTCAAGAGCCTCGTGCCGTCCGCACCCTCGTCCCAGCAGGGCGACCTCTTCGCCCCGTCGGAGGCGCGGCCCGTGCGGTCCGAGCCCCGGCCTCCCGAGCTGCCGGAGCCGGCCGAGGAGGCCCGGGCGGTGCCTCCGCCCGAGCCACCCCCCGAGCTTGAGCCTCCGCCGTGGGTGGAGGCGTCGCGCGAGACGGTCCGCGTGGACCTCGCACCGGCCCGTGCCCAGGGCCGCGCGGCGACGGTTCGCTGGAGCTCCACCACCGAGGTGGTTCGCATCGAGACGCCAGCGGCGACGCCGGTCGTGCGGCCCGAGCGTGTGGTCCTCACCGTCACCCAGCTCACCCAGGCGGTGAAGGGCGTGCTGTCCGAGGGGTTCCGGCGCGTGCTGGTGCGCGGCGAGGTCAGCAACTTCCGCGGCCCCCACGCGAGCGGGCACCTCTTCTTCAAGCTCAAGGACGCAGGCGCCTCCATCGACGTGAAGATCTGGGCCAGCACCGTCCAGCGCCTCCGCTTCCGGCTGGAAGAGGGGATGGAGGTCGTCGCCGAGGGCAACCTCGACGTCTACGAGAAGGCCGGCCAGTACAACCTCATCGTCCAGCGCATCGAGCCCGCCGGTGCGGGCGCCCTGGCCATCGCCTTCGCGCAGCTGCGGGACCGCCTCACCGCCGAGGGACTGATGGGCGAGCAGCGCCTCCGCCCGCCCCGGCCGTTGCCCTTCCTCGCCCGGCGCATCGGCGTCGTCACCAGCCGCTCGGGCGCGGCCCTCCACGACTTCCTGCGGGTGCTCCATCGTCGCAACCCGCGCCTGTCGGTCCTGCTCTGCCACGCCCGGGTGCAGGGACCCGGGGCTGCGGACGAGGTGGTGCGCGCCCTCCAGCGACTCGCGCGCACCGACGTGGACGTCATCGTGGTCACGCGTGGCGGCGGCAGCGTCGAGGACCTCTGGACGTTCAACGAGGAGGCGGTGGCCCGGGCCATCGCCGCGAGCCCGGTGCCGGTCGTGTCGGCGGTCGGGCACGAGGTGGACTTCACCATCGCCGACTTCGTCGCCGACGTGCGTGCTCCCACGCCGAGCGCCGCGGCCGAGCTGCTCGCGCCGGAGCTCGAGGCCCTCCTCGACGACCTCCGCACCACTCGCACCCGGCTGCGACAGGGGATCGGCAGCGCCCTGGCGCAGGCCCGCGAGCGACTGCGGCAGCGCGAGCGCCGGCTGCGCGACCCGCGGCAGGAGGTCACGCGGCACAGGCATGGCCTCATCGAGCAGGAGCGGATGCTCGGCCGACTGTGGACCGAACGCCTTCGCACCGAGCGAGGCCGGCTCATGGAGCTGCGCGGCCGGCTCGAGCGGTTCCGTCCGGAGGCATTGCTCGGTGAGCGCCGCGCCCGCATCGAGCGGCTCCGCTGGAGGCTGGCCGAGGTCCAGCGCGCCCGGCTGTCGATGGAGGCGGCGACCCTGGTCTCGATGCGGCAGCGGCTCGAGCGCCGCGCACCGGACGTGGACCTCGCCCGCGCCCGTACCCGGCTCGACGCCGTCACCGCACGTCTGCGGCAGCACGGCGCGAGTCGCCTCGCGACGGCGCGGCTGCCGATCCAGGAGAGCCGGGCCCGGTTCTCCCGTGCGATGCAGGCCCGGCTCGTGGAGGCGAAGAGGGGCATCCAGATGCAGGCGGGCCGCCTGGACGGATTGAGCCCGCTCCGGGTGATGTCGCGCGGCTACGCCGTGGTCTACCGCGCGGACGACGACCACCTGGTGCGCCGGGCCGGCGAGCTGCAGGCGGGGTCCGCGGTGCGCCTTCGCTGGGCCCCACCGGGGTGCGATTCGCTCTCCTCGTGCGACGAGGCCGAGGCCACCATCACGCGGGTGACGCCGGCCGCCGGGGACGAGCGCGAGGAGGAGGGCGAGGACTAGCGGTCTCGCTCGCCCGCGTCAGCCCCCGGTCCCGTGGGCGGCGCGCCTCCAGCACAGCCGGGTCACCGGCCGACGGGCGTCCCGTCTCGGCGGTTGCAGGCCGCCCGTCCCGGCGGTAGACGCTGGGGTTCCCGTGGCCACCCGAGAAGAGGCGCCCAGCGAGCGCTACAGCGAAGTCGTCGACCGCCTCGAGGAGGTGGTCAAGAAGCTCGAGGGCGGGCAGCTCAGCCTCGAGGACTCGCTCGAGGAGTTCGAGAAGGGAATCCAGCTGGTGAAGCGCGGTGAGGCGCTCCTCCAGCAGGCCGAGCGCCGCGTGCAGGAGCTTCTGGAGCACAAGGGCGGGGACCGGACCGTCCCTCTCGAACCCGTCCGTGGCGCGCCGTCGAAGGCCGCTCCGGCGGGCAGCGACGATGACGACATCCCGTTCTGACGACCCCCCTCGCCGCTCGGCGATCATCGTCGACGACGACCGGGACACTCGCGAGATGCTGGCGATGGCCCTGGAGATCGAGGGCTACGACGTCACCCAGGCGGCCAACGGGGTGAAGCTCATCTCGAGCCTCCACGTGCACCGGCCGGACATCCTGCTCCTCGACGTGAACATGTCGTGGATCGACGGCTTCGAGCTGTGCCGGGCGGTGCGGCGCAACGAGCAGTTCCGGACGCTGCCCGTCCTCTTCGTCTCCGCCCGCAAGGCTCGTTCCGACGTGGAGGCCGGGCTCGCCTCCGGAGCGGACGGCTACTTCACCAAGCCCGTCGACTTCGACGCGCTGCTCGGCCGCATGCGCGAGCTGGTCGATCGCCCCGCGGGAGGGCTGTCGCGATGAGCGATTTCCAGCTCGAGCCCTGGCTCCAGGCCCGCGGCGCGCGTGTGGAGGCGCTGCTCGCCGAGCGGCTCCGGCGGGTCGGGGCGGCACCGAGCCGGCTGGTGGATGCGATGGGGTACTCCCTGCTCGCGGGAGGCAAGCGGCTGCGGCCGTTGCTCTGCCTCGCGTTCGCCGAGGCGGTGCGTGGCGGTCCGCCGGGAGCCGCCGCGGACGACGCCGCGTGCGCGCTCGAGTACATCCACACCTACAGCCTGGTGCACGACGACCTCCCGGCGATGGACGACGACGACCTTCGCCGCGGCCGCCCCACCAACCACAAGGTGTTCGGCGAGGCGATGGCCATCCTCGCCGGCGATGCGCTGCTCACCGAGGCCTTCGCCCTGGTTGCGACCGGTCCCGAGCCGCGGCGGGCCGAGCTGGTCTCCCGGCTCGCCCAGGCGGCGGGCGCGGTGGGGATGGTGGGCGGCCAGGTGCTGGA
>CAZDSB010000402.1:0-6836 GCA_964507515.1 uncultured Myxococcaceae bacterium | reverse complement strand
GCGGCAGCAGGTCGTGCAGGTTCTCGCCCCCCTCCCCCGTCCAGCACACGTGGTCGCTGACGCATTCGGGGTCAATCCGCTCCGCCAACGCCCGGAGCCGAGCCAGGTAGATCTCCGAGAGCGGATCCACCGACCCCAGGTTCATGGAGACTCCGTGCAGGCGCACCGGACGTAGCGCTCGCACCCGCTCCAGCACCTCCATGGGTCGCCCGCCTCCGCCGGTGCGCAGCCCGAGAAAGTTCTCGGAGATGACCTCGAAGAAGTCGAGCGCGGGCGGGTCCTCCAGCACGCCGGCGTAGTGCGGCGGCCGGAGGCCCACCCCGACCTGGATCTTGGTGCTCATGGTGCCCGGGCCAGCGGGACAGGACGGATACCCGGCACGCCGAGCCGCAGCCGGTAGAGGCTGGAGCGCGCGGTCAAGTACAGGGTCCGTCCGTCCGCGTCTCCCCAGGCCATGTTCGCCGGCAGCTGGGGGAACTTGAGGGTGCCGAGGTGCCTGCCCTCGCCCGAGATCACCCATACACCGCCAGGCCCGGAGACGAAGAGGTGGCCTCGGGCATCGACCTTCATCCCGTCGAGCGCCTCCTCCCCCGGAGCCGACGTCATGTCGAAGAACACCGATCCCGCGGCGAGCGTGCCGTCGGCATTCACCGGGTACCGCATGACGACCTTCTTCTTCTCGTCCCAGTTCGTGACGTAGAGGAACTTCTCGTCCGGGCTGAACGCGATGCCGTTCGGACCGGTGAGATCCTTGGCGACCAGGGTCACCTGTCCGTCCTTCACCCGGTACACACCGGAGAACGCCAGCTCCTTGCGTGGATCGTCGAAGAACTTCGGAAGTCCAAAGGGCGGGTCGGTGAAGTAGAGCGCGCCATCCTTCTTATAGACGAGGTCATTGGGGCTGTTCAGGCGCTTGCCCTGGTAGCGATCGGCGAGCACCGTGATCGCCCCCGTCGGCTCGATGCGTATGACTCGCCGCTCGCCGTGCTGACACAGCGTGAGCCGGCCCTGGGGGTCGAAGGTGAGGCCGTTGCTTCCCGGCTGCTTGTACTCGGAGATGTCCACCCCCGCGTAGCCGCTCTTGGTCCGGAAGACGGAGACCTGCCCGTCGCGGCTCCAGCGGTACAGGGTGTTCTCGTTGGGATCGCTGAAGAGCAAATCCCCGTCGGGACTCCACACCGGCCCCTCGGTGAAGCCGAAGCCGGTGGCCAGCTCCTCGGGGCGGACTCCCGGAGGAACCACGCCGTCGAGCGCCGGGTCCTTTCGGTCGACGGTGAACGCAGGGGTCGGCAAGCGGCTCACCGGCGGGCTCCGGTGGACGTCCAGGGTGGCCGACCGGAACCAGATGAAGTTCGTGGGCACGGCGGAGACCGGCCCGTTGATGGCGAAGACCGCGACCCGGAACGTCTGCCCCGGGTGCGCCTCTCGAGTGAGGACGACGCGGCTCGGAGCGTTGAAGCCGCGCACCACGCCTCCACCGCTCTGGCCGAGGACCGCGGGCAGCTTTCCGTCGACCCAGATCTCCGCATAGTCGTCGACGACGACCTCCAGCACGAGCGTGCTGCCGGCGACCGGGACCGGACCGATGCGCTCGGGGACGGTGAGGGCCAGGCGGTACCAGGCGAAGCTGAGCTTTCCCTTGCCGCGCCGCGCCTCGAGGGCGGGCGGATCGACCAGCTCCCAGCCGCGATCGTCGAAGTCGGCCGCCTCGGCACGAGGCTCGAGGTCCAGTGTCTTCACCGGGGCGCCCGATGCCCGGAGGTCCGGGCCCGGAGCCCGGTTCGTCCCCGGGACGACGCGCGCCTCGCTGAACCTCCAGGTCGCCTTCACTAGGCTGGCACCCGCACGAGTCCTCAGGTCGACGATCGCGTCTGGACGCTGGAAGGGTGGATCTCCGCTGACCTGCGCCCGGGCGAGCAGCGGCAGGAGCCCTGCCAGAAGCGCTGCCGAGGCGACCACCCACCGGAGGCGGGCGTTCACTGCACCACCCCGTCACCGGCGACCTTCACCGCGAAGTAGAGGACCGGCGCCTTCACGTCCCGGAACCAGTGTGGCGTTCCACTGGGAACCACCACCACGTCTCCGGGACCGATGGTCCGGACTTCGCCACCCTCGATCCGGCTTCCCCGGAGCTCGTGGGGAGCAACGGGCGCGAGGTCCGGCACCTTCCCTCCGGTCACCAGCGTCGCCGTCCCCTCGAGCACGTAGAAGACGTCGGTGTCGAGCTGGTGCACCTCGGCCTTGCCGGGAGCGTCGCGCCGGCTGGCGTGAACCTGGTAGTCGCCACGGTCGAGCAGGACCGAGCCCTTGGCGAAACCGGCCTTGACCGTGGACGCGGGCAGCGTGGCCACGCTCAGGGCCTTCACCGGATCGCCGGAGAGCTGAGCCACCGAGGCGACCGCGGCGCGGGCGATGGCCTCGTCCCGTGCGGCGCTCGAGGCACCGCTGACGCCGACCGCGCCGATGACCTTGCCATCGACCACGATGGGGACGCCGCCCTGCAGCGGCGTCATCTCCTTGACGCCGGTCAGTGCGCCTCGCCCGTTGTGGATCGCGTCCTCGAAGTCCTTGGTGGCGTGCTGGAAGGTCGCGGCGGTGCGCGCCTTGTCGAGGCTGACCGACGCAGCGGCGGGGAACGTGCCGTCGAGGCGCTCGAAGTAGACCAGGGCGCCACCGGCATCGACGATGGCGATCCCGGACGTCCGGTCGGAGCGGGCCTCGACCGCCGCAGCCGCGGCGATGCGCCGCGCGGCGTCCAGGGTGAGGACCTTGGTGGTGGCGAGCTGCGCGTGCGCGCTCCCTGCAAGGAGCACGGCGAGAGTACCGAGCAAGCGAAGGTTCATGTCGGGATCCTCGAGGGGCCGGGGAAGCGCGCCCGGACTGGCCGGGCGGCTCCTCCCGCCCGGCTCACTTCTTGGCGATGACGGCCGTCAGCGAGCCGCCGATGGCAGTGCACGCCTTCTGGGGAACCGCGACCCAGCCCTGCCCGCGGCAGTCGTTCTGGCCGGCGCAGGCATGGCTCTCGCCAGAGCACTGGCCGAGCGCCTTGCAGGTGTTGACGCCGTAGCAAGGAACCACGGCCATCTTCTTCAGCTTCTCCTTTGGAATGGGATCTGCCTTCGCTGTGGTCGCCGCGCTGAGCAGCCCGGCCACAGCCGCGCCGAGCAAGAGGGTACGATTCATGTCGTGACTCCGTTGACTGCGAGGAACGCGCTCGAGCCATCTGCCCGGGCACGCGCTCTCGTTCGACGGTCGCTCGTCGCCGTTACACGTTCGCCCGCTCCGGGCGGCCCGACGCGCCGGGCCCAGTCCCCTCGCCTCCCGGTCCCTTGTAACGCTCCTTGCCCACCTCCGTACCTCCTGACATGCCGGCGGCGGTGAGATCCGGAGGTCCGTACGACGCACCCGAGGGGGCGCGCGCCGGCGCGCTGGCAACCCTCTCGGTCGAAGACCGCTTGCTGGTCGAGCGCCTGCGCTCCGGCGACGAACGCACCTTCCTCACGATGGTGGAGAAGAATCACCGGGCGATGATCCGTGTCGCCATGGGGTACGTCTCCTCCGAGGCGCTGGCGGAGGAGGTCGTCCAGGAGGCGTGGATCGGCATCCTTCAGGGCCTGGACAAGTTCGAGGGCCGCTGTCCGCTCCGGGCATGGATGTTCCGCATCCTCGTCAACTGCGCCAAGCTTCGCGGCGGACGGGAGGCGCGCTCCGTCCCTTTCTCCGCGCTGGAGTCGGAGAACGCCGAGGGCGAGAAGCGTCCGATCGAGAGCTTCCGCCCACCAGACGATCCCCGGTGGCCCGGACACTGGGCGCAGGGACCCGAGCGCTGGACGGACGAGCGGCTGGCCGATGCCGAGGCGCTCGTCCGGATCAAGGCAGAGATCGAGAAGCTCCCGCCGAACCAGCGACAGGTGATTACTCTGAGAGACATCGACGACTGGGATTCGGCGGAGGTATGCGAGGCCTTGCAGATCAGTGAAGCCAACCAGCGCGTGCTTCTGCACCGCGCACGGACGAAGGTCCGGCAGGCGCTGGCCGGGTGGGCCGCGGAGGTGGCGCCATGAGCAAGGCTCGGTCCCACGAGCTGGTCTGCAAGGAGCTCGTCGAGCTGCTCACCGAGTTCCTGGACGGCGCCCTCGACGAGGGCACCCGGACCGAGGTGGAGCAGCACCTCGTCTGGTGCCCCGGCTGCACGGAGTACCTGCGGCAGTTCCGGGCGACGATCGGCGCAACACGCAAGCTCGCCGAGGAGGACCTTCCGCAGCGGGTGAGGGAGAACTTGCTCGATGCCTTCCGACACTGGAGACACGGGAGCTAGCGAGACCATGCGCGGCTGGAAGTTCCTCGAGCGCGGCCGGGTGGCTCCCTTCGGGGGCCACACCTGGCCCGCGCCGGGGAACGGCTCGCCGGGAGAATGGATCCGGCCACCCGGTGGGGCGGTCTTCGCCTGCCGCACCTTCGACTTGCCCTGGTGGGTGAACGCCGAGCTCTGGGAGGTGGAGCTGGCCGCTCCCATCCGCACCCTCCCGACGCAGATCGTCGGGCAGCGGGGTCGGCTCCTCCGGCAGATGGTCGGCTGGGACGAGACGGGGCTCCGCGCGTACGGAGTCGCCTGTGCCGAACGCGCCCGGGACGTGGCCGTCTCAGTTCTCCTGCGCGAGGGCCGCACCACCGAAGCCGGCACGCTCCGGCGAGCGCGAGGCCCGCTCGAGCTGTATCGCGTGGCCCAGGCTCTGGGCACGGACGCTGCCACGGCCGGCGGGACGGTGGTCGGCTACCTCGCAGCCGCGGCCCTCCGGGCTGCAGAGGGCGCTGCGGCCGCTGCGGCACACCATGCGGCGGACGCCGCGGCAGTCGCCGATGGGACTCCTGGTGCTCTGCAACGCGAGATCGAGTGGCAGGCGCGATGGATCGTCGAGCGCGCCGGGCTGAGCGCGCCGATGCCGGCGGTGTAACGCGCGGCCGGTCGGGGAACACCCGGGGAGCGGCGAAGAGAGCGCCGCATGCCCCGACCCACCGAGCGCCAGGTCACCGTTCCCAGAAGTGCCCGGCCCCTGACGCGAGTGGCTGCAGCGGTTCTCCTCCTCCTGGCTGCGCCCGCAGCGGCGGCCCGCGTGGACGAGGTGGCCTGCATCGGAAACACCGTCTCGGATCTCGACCGCGCCCGCGATTTTTACGTGAAGGTGCTCGGCTTCCGCAGCGACGGCGAGCGAGAGGAGTCGGGCCCGGAGCTCGAGCGGCGCACGGGCGTGTTTGCCGCCCGGACCCGCACCGGACGACTCCTGCTCGGGAGCGAGTGCCTGGAGCTGACCGAGTACCTCGCCCAGAGGGGCCGCCCCGTTCCGATCGACGCACGCAGCAACGACTTCGACTTCCAGCACGTCGCGATCGTGGTCTCGAACATGGAGCGAGCTTACGCCCGACTTCGAGAAGCGCGTGTCGAGCACGCCTCCTCCGGCCCCCAGGAGCTTCCCGCCTGGAACCCGAACGCGGGCGGCATCAAGGCCTTCTACTTTCGCGATCCGGACCGCCACGTCCTGGAGGTCATTTGGTTTCCGCCGGGCAAGGGAGCAGCGCGCTGGCATCCCACCGCGAAGGACGCCCCGCTCACCCTCGGCATCGACCACACCGCCGTCGTGGTGAGCGACACCGAGGCCTCCCTGTCCTTCTACCGGGACCGGCTCGGCCTGGCCGAGGCCGGACACTCGGAAAACTACGGGCCGGAACAGGAGCGCCTCAATGGCGTGTTCGGCGCGCGCCTGCGAATCACCCAGGTTCGCGCGGCGAAGGGGCCGGGAATCGAGTTTCTCGAGTACCTCGCCCCTCGCGACGGCCGTCCCTATCCGGCGGACGAGCGCGGCAGCGACGTCTTTCACTGGCAGGTGCGAATGGTCTCTCACGATGGCGGCGCGCTGGTGACCAGCCTCCGCGGCGCTCACGCCAGCTTCGTCACCCTCCCGGGCGCTCCGGGGCCGTCCTCCACCCTCCTCCCGCTCCGGGTCCGCGACCCGGACGGCCACGTCCTCCAGCTGGAGTCCCCATGAGCACGACCGTGACCAAGATCCGTTCCACGACCGCCGGCGCGGAAGAGCGCCGCCTGGAGGAGTCCCGGCGCAAGGAGAAGCACTGGAAGCGGTGGGGGCCATACCTGAGCGAGCGAGCCTGGGGAACCGTGCGCGAGGACTACAGCCCCGGAGGCACGGCCTGGGACGATCTGCCGCACGATCACGCGCGAAGCCGCGCCTATCGCTGGAACGAGGACGGCATCGCCGGAATCTCCGATCGGCATCAGACGCTCTGCTTCGCCGTCGCGCTCTGGAACGGCGTTGATCCCATCCTCAAGGAGCGCCTCTTCGGCCTCACGGGGCAGGAGGGCAACCACGGCGAGGATTGCAAGGAGCTCTACTGGTACCTGGACAGCACGCCGACCCACTCCTTCATGCGGATGCTCTACAAGTATCCGCAACGCGCCTATCCGTACGAGGAGCTGCTCCAACGGAATCGCGAGGCTGGCCGTGGCGGCCGGGAGATCGAGCTCATCGACACCGGCGTGTTCGACGACGATCGCTACTTCGACGTCCAGGTCGACTACGCCAAGGCCGACGTCGACGACATTCTCGTCCGAATCTCGGTCAGCAACCGGGGTCCGGAGACGGCCCATCTCCACCTCCTCCCCACGCTCTGGTTCCGGAACGTCTGGTCCTGGGGACGTCAGGAGCCGAAGCCTCGGCTGGAGGCTCTGCGGGACGCGCGTGGGCGTCCGATCGGCGTCCGCACCGAGCATCGCACCGAGGGAACCTTCACGTTGCGGACGGATGCCGACGCCGAGTGGCTCA
>CAZDSB010000401.1:0-19637 GCA_964507515.1 uncultured Myxococcaceae bacterium | reverse complement strand
AGACCGCGGCCACCCGGTCGATGGCCCAGACCGCGAAGGTCCTCGCCGAGAACCCGCTGCTCGTCCGCCTCAAGGAGCTCGAGGCGTACAAGGAGCTCGCGGCGAAGGTCGGGCAGGTGACCGTCGTGCTCGGCGACGGCGCGCTGCCGCAGCTGCAGCTGAAGTCGTGAGAAAGGAGGGCCCGCCCGGGAAGTTGGCCGGGCGGGCCCGCTGTACGGGGCCTCAGGCCGCTTGGGCGCTGAGAACGCGCTCGCGCCCGGGGACCGAGCAGAGCAGCAGGAGCCGGTCGCCCTGTGCCTGCTCGATGCCCATGCGGCGGAAGAGCTCGCCGCCGCCACCCTCGTCGAGCGTCCGCCGCCAGTCGCCGCCACCACAGGAGAGGCGGGGAAGGGCGAAGGGGCGGTCCAGGCTCACGGTCGCGCCGAGCCAGGCACGGGCAGCGTCGACGACCGGGAGGACGTCCTCGCGGAACGACGCGTCCGGGGCCGGCTGCAGGTCGCTCCAGTGGGTCTCGGCGGTCCGCACCGCGAGCGGCGTCGCCGCGGCGGTGAAGAGCACCACGCGCACGCCGCGTGACTCCTCCTCGTCGCGTGCCTCGGCGGTGAACCGCTCCAGCAGCGCCTCGTGGCCCCGGTCGCTCCGGGCGACGCTCAGGCCGAGGTACCGGGCCGGCCGCCGTTCGGCGCCGACCGGCAGTCGCACCCGCGCGCCCAGCAGGAAGGCGCATGGGCCATCCAGGTCGGTCGCAAGGTACAGGAGGTCACAGCGCAGGAGCTCGTGCTCGAGCACGGCCCGCCCGGGCCCACTGCCAGGGCCCAGCAGCCGTGCAATCGCCTCGAAGACCTCGTCGGTCCAGGCTCCCTTTTCGTGCCGCGTCACGAAGATGTCGCTCATGGGAGTGCGGCCGAAGAGCACACGGGATGCCAAGCGCCCGGCCGAGTGAGTTCGAGGGGTTGTGCCGGGCGGTGTTGCATCCGTGGCAACTCGCTGGCCGCCGCTGAAACATCCGCGTCTGCACGCCGGTCAAGTCAACCGCGATGGATCTATGGCGCGAGGAAGCCGAGCGGCAGCGCGTCGCTGATGAGGAG
This sequence comes from uncultured Myxococcaceae bacterium, assembly GCA_964507515.1. Classification (GTDB taxonomy): domain Bacteria; phylum Myxococcota; class Myxococcia; order Myxococcales; family Myxococcaceae; genus RPRB01. The sequence goes on along the minus strand of CAZDSB010000401.1, from coordinate 18,549 downwards.
CTGGTACGGGGCGAGGGCGGCGGCCACGTCGGTGGTGCCGTCGCACGCCTCGTGGAACAGGAAGAGGACCCAGCCGCCACCGCGCGTGCCGGCGCGCTGCACCGCCGCGAGGCCGGAGCTCGGGTTCCGGCGGCAGCCCGGCGCGAACACCGCGTTGCCCACCGCGACCTGCGTCACGTCCGCGTCAGAGGCGGAATCGGCGAGGAGGATCTGGTCACCGCCGGAGATGGACAGCGTGTCGTCCGACGGGTCGTCCGTTGCTGCCGTGTCGACGTCCACGACCCAGGCCACCTGCTTCAGCCCCGCGCTGGTCGCCGTGCCGGTCCCGACACGGATGTCCTCTTCCCCGTACGCGACGATCAGGTGCGTCGCGCCCGAGCGGGTGACCGTCATCGTCGCGATCCCGACCACCAGCACCGGATGTCCTCCCGAGGTGACCTGCGAGAGGTCCATCACGAAGGTCGCCTCCTGAGGGGTCCAGGCTCCGGTGACGACGACGGTGCCGTGGTCGTCGGCGCCGAACATCGGCGGACACCCCGGGCCGAGAGCGACGTCCACCCGGACCGTTCCGCCGGAGCCGGACGGCGTCGTCACCGTGGCGCAGGGAGAGGGACGGCCGTCCAGCGCGGCCATGGACACCGCAGCCAGGTATGCGGCGGGGACGGCCGCTCCGAGCGTGGTCTCGAGCGGGCGGACGATCTCCGCGGGGTCCGGGCGCACGCACGAAGGCAGCATGGCGAGGAGCACGAGCCCCCATGCCACGCCCGCTCGGGTGCGAGACGGGTCCAGGGTGCCTCTACTGGGGACCGGGCGGCTGCCGGCGAGACGCCCCCGGGGCAACCTGCGCGGTCGCCGTCTGCGTGGCGCGCACCACAGGCACATCGTCCAGGCGGGCGCCGCGGGGGCTGAGCGTCGCGCTCCAGCTCAGGGTGATCTTCCCGGTGAGGTCGGTGATCGTCGCCCCGAAGTGGCGTTCACCGCTGGCGTAGGTGCGGAGATACAGGAAGTCGTTCCGGCCGCGGAGCTGGTCCTCGTCGTAGTCCGCCGACGAGCGTCCGAAGGAGATGAGGTTGGCAGAGGCGTCCCGCTTGCTCCGCCGCAGCACGAGCGATGCGAAGGGCCGCGCGCTCGGGTCGTCCGGCTCCAGGGAGAACCGCGCCGTCTTCCTGTCGTGGACGACGAAGCAGAACTTGCCCGGGTATCGCGTCCGTGGGGGCGCGGTCATCTCCGAGTTCCCCATGAGATCGTTGTCGCGCACCTCGACCCAGACGCGGTGACAGACGGTGCCCTGCGCCCACGCCCTGCTCCCCTGGAGCAGGGTCACGAGCAACAGCAGGCACCCGATTTGACCCACCCGGTTCCGTCCTGAACCCATCGAAATCCCTCGCGACATGCCGGCCGGCGCACGGGGGATCTGCAGGAAGCGTGCAGCAGAGAAAGTCAGTCTGGCTGGACGGAATGCGGCGGTCGGCTGGCATCCCACAGGCGGGGGCGCTACGGTCCTCGACGTGCCGCCTCCATCGGCCAGCGCCAGCTGCATCTCGATCGCTTCCCGGTCCGGAACGCGCTGCTGTTGCTGTCGTTGAGGGGCTGACGAGCCCGGGAAGATCCCCGGCCCGCTCTCGCCCCTGCCGTGACGTTCCCGCTCCCTCGCCGTTAGAGGTGCCCCCCGATGGATCACTCCGCACGCGTTTACGAGGACATCACCCAGCTGCTCCCCGACGAGGAGAACCCCTCTCCGCTCGTCCGCCTGAACAGGCTCGTGCCGGAGGGCTCGGAGCTCTGGGCCAAGCTCGAGTGGATGAACCCCTTCGGATCGGTCAAGGACCGGGCGGCCTGGGCGATGGTCCGGGACCTCGAGCGGCGGGGAGAGCTCGGACCGGAGAAACCCGGGCGCGGCATCGTCGAGCCCACCAGCGGGAATACCGGACTCAGCCTCACCGCGATCTCCGGCGTGCGCGGCTACCCGATGCTGGCGGTGGTGCCATCCAAGGTCCCCGCGGAGAAGAAGGTCCTGCTCCAGGTCTTCGGAGCGACCGTGGAGACCGTCCCGGACGCGCTCTGCCCGCTACCGGGGAGCGAGGACGGCACCATCGGTCTCGCGAAGACGCACGCCAAGGCCTCGGCGCACCGCTGGGTGATGCCGAACCAGTACGCCAACCAGCAGAACGTCGAGGCGCACGTTCGCACCACCGGCCCCGAAATCTGGCGTCAGACCCGGGGCCAGGTGAGTCACGTCTTCACCTCGCTCGGCACGTGCGGCACGGTGATGGGCCTCAGCAAGTTCCTGAAGGAGAAGAACCCCGCGGTGAAGGTCATCGCCGTGCAGCCGAGCCCTGGCCACGACGTCCCGGGAATCCGGAACGTGTCCGAGCTCGACGTCTCCCAGCTGTACGACCCGAAGCTGGTGGACGAGGTGCTGGAGATCGACTTCGAGCTGGCCTACACCGTCGCCGCAGAGCTGGCTCGCCACGAGGGCCTTCGTGCCGGCCCCAGCTCCGGGCTCATCTTCGAGGGGGCCCGGCGCACCGCTCGACGGGGCCCCGTTCGCTGCGGCGTGATGATCTTCTGCGACGACGTCTTCAAGTACGCATCGAACATGCTCAAGCACGTGCCCGGCCTCGAGGCCGAGCCGTGAGGAGTCCGACGCCAATGACCGGACGACCGCCGACCCGACCTGCCTCCGCGTCCGGGGCTGCGCCGTGCTGTTGCGGCCTCTGCCGGGGCTGACACCCACCCGTCTGTCAACGAAGGAGCACCGTCATGGCCGATTACGCACACCCCGAGGTCCTCGTCACCACCGACTGGCTGAGAGAGAACCTCAAGACCCCCGACGTCCGTATCGTCGAGATCGACGTGGACCCGAAGCTCTACGCGGCAGGCCACATCCCCAACGCGGTGGGCTGGGACTGGACCACCCAGCTCAACGACCAGGTGAGGCGCGACATCATCTCCAAGGAAGAATTCGAGAAGCTCAACTCCGAGGCCGGCATCAAGAACTCGGACACCGTCATCATCTACGGTGATGCGAGCAACTGGTTCGCGGCGTTCGGCTTCTGGCTCTACAAGATCTACGGCCACAAGGACGTGCGTCTGCTCAACGGCGGCCGCGCCAAGTGGCTCAACGAGGAAGGCGCGCCGCTCACCACCGACGTGCCGAAGTTCCAGAAGAGCCAGTACAAGGTCGCCTCGGTCGACGGCTCGCTCCGCGCGAAGGTGCCCGAGGTGTTCGCCGCGAGCGAGAAGAAGGCCCCGCTGGTGGACGTCCGCAGTCCGGACGAGTTCACGGGAAAGATCATCGCCCCGCCGGGGATGAGCGAGACCGCTCAGCGTGCGGGCCACATCCCGGGGGCGACGAGCATCCCCTGGAGCACCGCGGTGACCAACGAGAACACCTTCAAGAGCGCCGACGAGCTCCGGGCCATCTACCTGGATCAGAAACGGCTCGACCCGGGCAAGGCGACCATCGCCTACTGCCGAATCGGCGAGCGAAGCAGCCACACCTGGTTCGTCCTCAAGTACCTGCTCGGCTTCAAGGACGTGAAGAACTACGACGGGAGCTGGACCGAGTACGGCAATCTCATCGGCGCCCCCATCGAGAAGCCCTAGCTGGATTCGCGTCCCGCACCGGAGAGGTCGCCCCTCCGGTGCGGCGCCGCCACGGACGGTCAGCTCCGCGCGAGCTGCTTGCGCGCCTGGGGCCGGACGAAGGCGTAGAGTCCGTTCAGCTGGTTGTAGTCGGCCACCGACCGGAAGGCCTCGGCCGCCTTCGCCTGGTCACCCTTGCCCTGCCAGGCCAGGCCGGTGAGGTAGGTGACGCGGGGGTTCTGGGTCCCGGCCTTCCCCAGCTCGGCCAGCGCGGTGTCCCATTCCTTCGCGTGCACGGCCACGAGCCCTGCCAGCTCGTGGGACTGCCGCACCTCGAAGGGAACCTTCTTCGCGTCCACCGCGGCGGTGTACTTGCCCGACGTGGCGCGTGCGGTGGCGAGGTCTCCCTTGAGCACGGCGACCCGCCCCATGTCGAAGAGGTGGTTCCGGTGCGCTGCGTCCTTGGTCGCCTCCGATGCCTTGGAGCGGTCCACGAGCTTGATGCTCTCCTCGAACTTCTGCGCCGCCTCGGCGGGCTTGCCGGCGCCGAGGAGGAGGTTGCCCATGAAGTTCACGTCCTGCGAGGCCGAGATGAGATCGCCCGAGGCGTCGGCGATCTTCTTCTCCTCCTCCATGGCCTTGAGGGCGTCCGTCCACCGCTCCTCGTGCGCGTAGGTCTCGGACATCCAGAACCACGTCAGGCGCTTCTCGCCGTCGTTGCGGGCCTTGCCGAGCATCTGCTTCAGGGTGGCCCGCGCGTCGTCGCCCTTGCCGGCGAAGACCTGGTTGTTGGCGATGCCCACGTAAGCGCTGAGGAAGTAGGGATCGATCTGGAGGGCCTTCTTGTACTCGGCGATCGACTCGTCGAACTTCCCGAGCCGCATCAGCAGCTCGGCGTACGAGTCATGCGGGTTGGGATCGTCGGGGAGCAGCTCCGCGTACTTCTTGAACGTCTTCTCGGCCTCGGCGTTCTTGCCCTGTGCGCGGTAGGCGTAGCCGAGCTGGTTGTAGGGCAGGGTGAACTTCGGATCGATCTCCACCGCGCGCGACAAGGATCTGATCGCGGCGTCGTAGTCCTGCCGGCCGAAGGCGACGAGGCCGATCTGGGCGTGGATGCGTGGGTCGTTCGGGAATTGCTTGGCGAGCTCGCCCAGGAGCTTTTCCTGGTCCGCCGGGCGCGAGCGGGCGCCGGCCTCTGCGGACCGGATGAGCTTCTGCTCCGCCTCGCTGGCGTGGCTCGCGTTGGCCACCGCCTTGTCGAGCCCGGACTGGAACTCGGCGGCCGTTCCGGACGTGTTCGCCCATTGGAGCCACGCCAGCGCGAATTGAGGGTCCTTCGTCACGGCCTGATCGGTCTTGAGGTGGCCCTCGGTGGCCTTCAGCCGCTCGACGAGGTCACGGCCTTCGAGGTACAGCGCACGGGCCTCGGGCGAGCTGGTGGTGATGGGAAGCGTTGCGGGATCGGCCGCGAAGGCCAGTGCCGGCAACAGGAGCAGCGGAGGAAGCAGGCGTCGCATCGGAGTTCTCCCGCGGCCAGCGGCCGCGACTGGGATGCGTCCTTGTACGCTCCGCGCGCCGACTCGCGGCGGAGCGCGGCTGCACCCTTCGGGCCGTTCGCTGGACTCACTGCGGCTGTCATTCCGCTCGCTGCACGCTGCGCACTGCTCGCCGCGCTCACGTCGGCAGCCGCACCTCGAAGGTGGCGCCGGCGCCGCGCTCGCTGCTGGCCGAGACGGTGCCTCCCATGGCCTCCACCACGCTGCGCGAGATGTAGAGCCCGAGGCCCAGGCCGCCATAGTGCCGCTCGGAGACGGCGCGCTCGTAGCGGCCGAAGATGATGTCGAGCTTCGCGGGATCGATGCCGATGCCCTCGTCGACGACGGTCAGCACCGCCCATCCCGGCTCGGAGCCGAGGCGCACGTGGATGGGCTTGCCGTCGCCGTACTTGATCGCGTTGTCCACCAGGTTGGTGACCACCTGGTCGAACCGGAGCCGGTCCGACTCGGTCTCCAGATGGTCCGGAGCCTCGAGCGTCAGCCGCGAGCCGGCCCGCTGCGCCTGTGGCTCCGCGCGGGCCACCACCTCGCGCACGACGGCGGCCAGGTCCACCGGCTCGCGCTCCACCGTGAAGCGCCCGGCGGCGATGCGCGACACGTCGAGCAGGTCCGACACCAGGCTGGACAGGCGCGTGACCTGCCGGCGGGTGGCGTCGGTGTAGCCCAGCACCCGCTGCGCGAACGGCGCGGGCAGGGCGCCCCGCGCCTCGCGGGCCAGCATCTCCAGCTTCAGCGAGAGCGGGGTGAGGGGCGTCCGCAGCTCGTGGCTGGCGATGGAGAGGAAGGTGTCACGCGCGGCCAGGGCGTCCCGGAGAGCGGTGGCCTGCCGCTGCTGCTCGTCGACGTTCGTCGCGACGCCGAACCAGCGGATGATCCGACCCTCCGAGTCCCGGAGGGGCTGCACCCGCCCGAGGAACCAGCGGAACACGCCGTCACCACCGCGGAGCGGAAACTCCATCTCGAAGGCGTCGCCGGTGGCGAGGCTGTGGGTCCAGCGCTCGATGACCTGGGGGAGCACCGCCGGATCGTGCACCGCCTGCCAGCCCCAGCCCTCCATGCTCTCCGGAGGGCGGCCGGTGTACTCGGCCCAGCGGCGGTTGAAGTAGTCGAAGTAGCCGTCGGGCAGGGCGCTCCAGGCCAGTCCCGGGAGGTTCTCCACCACCGTGCGGAACTGCCGCTCGCTCTCGCGCAGCGCCTGCTCGGCGCGCCGGCGATCCTCGATGTCGATGACGCTGCCGATGTAGCCGACGAACTCGCCCGTCCCGTCGAAGCGAGGCATCGCCGAGTCGATGTACCAGCGGTACTCGCCGTCCCACTGCCGCAGGCGGTACTCCGTGCGGAAGGGGACCTGCATCTCGTTGGCGGCGCGGAAGTTGGCCCGCACCCGGTCCACGTCGTCCGGGTGGAGCGCGGCGAGCCAGCCGTCGCCGAGCGCCGCGTCCCGGGGCTGGCCCGTGTACTCGAACCACTGGCGGTTCAGGTAGACGCAGCCGCCGCTCGGGTCGGTGACCCAGAGCATGACCGGTGCGTGGTCGGCCATGTTGCGGAACCGGGCCTCGCTCTCCTCCACCTTCTTGCGCGCGACGACCTGCTCGGTGACGTCACGCCAGGCCACGGCGACGCCCTCGTCCACCCTGGTGACCTGCAGCGCGAGCCAGACGCCGTGGCCGTAGCGCTGGCCCGGTTCCTGGTACGGGTACTCGTCCTCGACGATCGCCTCGCCGGTGTCCCAGACCTGCCGGTACATGGGGAGGAACCCCGACTCCTCGGCGTTCGGGAAGATCTCGCTGATGAGGCGGCCCTCGTAGCGTTCGCGGGGAAGCCCCGCGTACCGCTGCGCGACCTCGTTGACGTACTCGACGCGGAAATCGACTGCCTTGCCGTCGGGGCCCAGCACCGGGGTGAAGAAGCCGAACGCGTCGAGCATGCCCTCCACGGCATGCCGGAACCGTCGCTCGCTGCGGTGGAGCGTCTGCTCGAGCGCCTTCTCCGAGGTGATGTCCTGCGAGAGCGCGACGAAGCCGCGCACCTCGCCTCCGGGGCCGAAGTCGGGCGTGTAGGTGGCGCGCACGCGGATCGGTGCGGCGCCCTGACGCTCCACCTCGGTCTCGAAGGAGACTGTTTGCCCCTCGAGCGCGGCCCGCACGTACGCCCGGACGCGGGCATAGACCTCGTCGCCCATGACCTCGCGCAGGGTGCGTCCGTGGATCTGGAGGCGGGGCCGGAAGTAGTGGGTCTCGTAGAACCGGTTGCTGAAGACGTATCGCTCGTCGGCATCGACGTAGACGAGCGCCGCCGGCACCGTGTCCAGGACGAGCCGGAGCCGCTCGGTCTCGCTCGGCCCGCTCACCCCCCTGGTCCGCGCTGCACCCGGCTCGACACCCGAGCGTTCCTCGGACAACGGCGACATCACGGCGGAGTGTGTCAAAGGCGCGCTGTAGGCGAGCACGCGCGCGGAGTGATGCGCGCCGTGCCTGCTCGGGACTCGACACTCCGCATTGCCCGTGGATCAGCGCGAGGACACCGGGTCCTCGATGAGGTCGGGAAGTGTGTCCAGCTCCTCCAGGGATTTCCGCTCGGCCGGTACTCCCAGCCATGCCGCGACGCCGGCGGCGCCGAGCATCAGGATGGCGCCGAGCGCATCCCCGAGCGCCACCTGCACCCGGCTGCCGGAGGCGATCAGCACGCCGAAGAGCGCAGGCGCGAGCAGCCCACCCGCGGCGGTGCCCACCGCGTAGAACAGCGCGATGGCGAGACCGCGCATCGCCACCGGGAAGAGCTCGGAGACGGTGAGGTACGCGGCGCTCGCCGCCGGCGAGGCGAAGAAGAAGACGGCGCACCAGAGAACGGTCTGCGTCCCGGCGCCGAGCCACCCCATGGCGAACGCCCATCCGGTCGCGAGGAGGAGCAGTCCCGCGATGCCGTAGGTGAAGACGATCATCCGCCGGCGTCCCACGGTGTCGAAGAGGTGACCGAGCAGGAACGGCCCGAGGAGGTTCCCCAGCGCGAAGGGAAGCAGGTAGAGCCCGATCCGATCCGCGGGCACGCCGTAGAACTTTCCGAGCACCAGGCCGTAGGTGAAGAACACCGCGTTGTAGGCGAAGGCCTGGGCCACCATCAGCGACAGCCCGAGCACCGCCCGTCGCCGGTGCCGGCGAAAGAGGATGCGCGCGATGGTCCGGTAGTCGAGCCCGGCGCGAGCCTGGAGCCGCAACGTGCTCCCCGGCGGAGCCAGGGGGCCGTGCAGCCCGGTGACCTCCTCCTCGATGTCGCGCACCAGCCGGCCGGCCTCCTCCTGGCGGCCGTGGAGCAGGAGCCACCGCGGGCTCTCCGGGACGTGCCGCCGCACGAGGAGGATCGAGACGCCCAGGAGCGCGCCCAGCCCGAAGCACACCCGCCATCCGAGCCACGGCGGCAAGACGTGCGGATCGAGCAGCACCAGGGTCGAGAGGGCGCCGAGTGCCGTCCCGAGCCAGTAGGTGCCGTTGATGGCGAGATCGGCCCTGCCGCGGACCCGCGCCGGGAGCAGCTCGTCGATCGCGGAGTTGATCGCCGCGTACTCGCCGCCGATGCCCGCTCCGGTGAGCGCCCGGAAGAACGCGAAGGTGACGAAGCCGGTCGACAGGGCGGTGAGGAGCGTCGCCACCAGGTACACCGAGAGGGTCACCAGGAAGAGGCGCTTCCGGCCGACGAGATCGGTGAGTCGCCCGAACACCAGCGCTCCGAGGATGGCGCCGGCGAGGTATGCCGTGGCGGCGCCGCCGACCTGCTGCTCGGTCAGGGCCAGCGTGTCCGGCCGCACCAGCGCGCCCGCGACCGCGCCGACGAGCGTGACCTCCAGCCCATCCAGCACCCAGGTGATGCCGAGGGCGATCACCACGCGCCAGTGCCACGCCGACCATGGCAGCCGGTCGAGGCGCGCGGGGATGTCGGTCTCCACCAGCGTGGGAGCGTGCATCGACGTCCGCTGAGGGTGAGGTCGAATGCTCGTTGGGGGAACCGAGCGGGCGGCCACGCCTGTCGACCAGGTCCGGTGTTGCACAGCGGATGCACCTTCCCGCCCCGGGGTGCATGCCTGGCGCCCATGCGCAGCTTGCAGGGCCTCGACCATTCGGGAGGCTGAACACATGAGAATCGTTCCCTGGCTGGCCGCCGGCGCTCTTGCTCTCGCCGTCGGCTGCGCATCCACCAACGCGAACAGTCCGTCCGACACCGCGACTGCGCCGCATCCCGTCGTCGGCGGCGCGATGGCGAATGTGAGCGGTGCCATCCAGAACTACACCACCGGACCCAGCGGCCAGCAGAACGGGTTCGCGCTCGCCAACGGGCAGCGGGTGCAGTTCCCCGAGGCGATGGGCTCGAAGGTGTCGGATCAGTTCCCGCCCAACACCCAGGTGGAGGTCAGCGGGCACATGACGACCGATGGCAGCGGACGTCCGGTGCTCGAGGCGGACAAGATCACCGACAAGAGCCGGAACGCCACGCTGGACCTCACCGCGGCCCGGGCGGCGCCTCCGTCGCCCGCCTCGGGGCCCACCATGGGTGGCTCGGGGACGGCCGGCTCCGAGCCGGTGAACCCGCCCGCCGACGCCCAGCCGGGCACCGTGGGCAACCCGTCCCCCGGCGGACGGTAGAAATCGAGCGCCTCAGCGCTTGAAGATCTTCCCGTCCTTCATCACGAAGGACACGCGCCGAAGCACGCTCGCATCGGCGAGAGGATCGCCCGGGACGGCCACGATGTCGGCGGCCATCCCCGGGCGAATCGCTCCCCGCTGACCGTCGACGCCGAGCAGCTTCGCGGCGTTGGTGGTCAGGAAGCGGAGGATCTCCGCGGGGGTGAAGCCCGCCTCCTGGAAGCTCTCGATCCCTGCGATGGAGAGCGTGCCGCGCGTCTCGCCGGCAGCCGGGAACACGATGTCGGTTCCGTAGGCGATGGTTACGCCGACCGCGCGGGCGCGCTTCAGGCGGTCCACCACCTTCTGGTGGTAGTCCGCCATCCCCATCGCCTCGGCCGCCGAGCGAGTGAAGTCCGTGCCGACCAGGTAGACGCCCTTCTTCTTCATCAGCTGCAGAGCCTCGGTGGACGCGGTGTAGGCGTGCTCGATCGAGGCGACCCCGCCCTCGGCGGCGACGCGCACTCCGGCCTCGGTCGCGGCGTGCGCGGCCACCTTGAGGCCGGCGCGCGCCGACTCGGCCACCAGGATCTTCACGTCGTCGACCGAGTAGAGGTACGGCTGATCGTCGATGACGATCTTGATCACCTTGGCCCCGAACAGCGCGTTCTTCCGGACCGCCTCGCGCATCTGATCCGGCGTGTCCGCGTAGAGGTACTCCGGCTCGCCGAGGTCGGGACGGTCCGGCTGGATGCCGTGGTACTGGCCGCCCAGCGGGGTGATGATCCGGCCGGCGTTGATCACCGTCGGGCCGGGGACGAGCCCCTCCTCGATCGCCTTGCGCAGGTCGGTGTCGGCGTAGTTGCCCGCGTTGCCCACGTCGCGGACCGTCGTGAAGCCTGACTCGAGCATGTCGCGCGCGTTCTTCACTCCCACCAGCGCGCGGTGGGCGTTCGTCTCCAGCAGGGTCGCCGCCAGCAGTCGCTGGAGCAGCTCGTTCAGCCCGTTCCCGCCCTGGGTCGTCATCGTCAGGCAGAGATGGGTGTGCGCGTCCATCAGGCCAGGCAGGACCGTGCGGTCCGAGAGGTCCACCACCTGGGCGCCCGCAGGAGCCGAAATTTTTTGTCCCACCGCCTTGATGACGCCGCCCTCGATCAGGATCTGCTGGTTCGCGCTCGCGGTGCCCATCGCCGGGTCCACCAGCTTTCCAGCGCGGATCAGCACCGGCTGGGCACGGGCCGACAGGCCGATGGCGAGGAGGAGCAGCGCGGGGCGCAGATCGAGGCGGCGTCTCATCGGCGGTGGAACCTCCGGCAGCAGGGGGCCCGTCTTATCCGACGCTCGCGCGCTGTCCACCACCGAGCGTTGCAGGAGCGCGTCGGCGCCGACCGGGAACAACGGGCGGCTTACGGTGTGTCCCTGGGGGGCGAACCTCGGAAAGGAAACCTCGATGGCAGCGCAGTCCAAGGTGAACGTGGGGCTCTACGTCAGGCTGGTGGCAAAGGAGGGCAAGGAGCGCGCCGTGGAGGACTTCCTCCGCTCCGGGCTCGAGCTCGTCCAGGCCGAGCCGGGCACGGCGCAGTGGTACGCGGTTCGCTTCGACCAGCGGACGTTCGCCATCTTCGACACCTTCGCCGACGAGCAGGGGCGGAGCGCCCATCTGGGTGGGCGCGTGGCCGCGGCGCTGATGGCGAAGGCCGCCGACCTCCTGTCCGAGCCGCCTCGGATCGAGAAGCACGACATCCTCGCGTCGAAGACCTGAGCCGACGGCGAGGTCCGCGAACCGCGTCCCGGGGCCTCCGGGGCTGGCGTCCCCGTGCGCGGACGACGGTACAGTTCGACCTTGTCCCGTGTCCCGCCCTGGCCGGCCGTTCCCGGTCCGTGATTCATTGCCCGGCATGACGACCGCCGGGGACGAGGTCCCCGCCCGCGCCGCCAGTCGCGCGCCCAGCCATGCCTCGCGCACCCTCGCCATCGCGGGGCTCGCCCACGCGCTGCACGACGGCTACACCGACGTCATCTACGTCCTCCTCCCGGTGTGGCAGGTCGAGTTCGGGATCGGGTACGGCCGTCTGGCGACGCTCCGAGGCCTCTACGCCGGGGCCATGGCGCTGCTGCAGATGCCCTCCGGCCGGCTCGCCGCGCTCCTCGGTGGACGAAGCGTGCTCGCCGCCGGGACCGCGCTCGCCGCGCTCGGCTATGCGCTGGCGGGCACCGCCGGGGGAATCCTCGGGCTCTCCGCCGCCCTGGTCGTCGCCGGCGCGGGAGGGAGCACCCAGCACCCGATCGGCTCGAGCTCGGTCTCGCGCGCGTACGGCCTCGCCGCGCGCGGGCCGCTCGGCATCTACAACTTCAGCGGCGACCTCGGGAAGGCGGCGGTGCCCGCGGCCATGTCCCTGGTGATCGCGGCCACCACCTGGAGGCACGCGCTCTGGGGACTCTCCGGGCTCGGGCTGATGGTGGCGGCGGTGGTGCTGTTCCTCATGCCCGCGCGCGAGCCCGACAGCGCGCCGGCGCACGCGAACGCGGAGAGCGCACGGACCGGCGGGGCGGACGACCGGGTGGGCTTCGGACTGCTGCTCTCCATCGGCATCCTCGACACGAGCGTCCGCATGGGGCTCCTCACCTTCCTTCCGTTCCTGCTGCGCGCGAAGGGAGCCTCGCTGTCCACCGTGGGACTCGGGCTGGGGCTCGTGTTCCTCGGTGGCGCCGCGGGAAAGGCGGCGTGCGGCTGGCTCGGCGAGCGCATGGGTCTGCTCCGCACGGTGCTCCTGACCGAGGGCGGGACGGCAGCGCTCATCGTCGCCGTCCTGGCCCTGCCGCTGTGGCCGGCGGTGGTGGTCCTCCCCTTCCTGGGGACGATGCTCAACGGCACGTCCTCCGTGCTCTACGGGACGGTTCCGGAGCTGCGGCCAGGTGCGCGTGCGGAGAGCGCCTTCGCTCTGTTCTACACGGGCGTCATCGGCGCCGGGGCCATCGCTCCGGTGGGCTTCGGTTACCTCGGTGACGCCGCCGGAGCGGGGTGGGCGACCGTCGCCACGGGCATCACGGCGCTGGTGACGCTTCCGCTGGCGGTGCTCCTCGCCCCGCGCCTCCCGGTGGCACGAGCCGTGCCTCCGACGCACTGAACGGCCGCGCCGTGCCGTTGCCTGGTCGCGGCTTGACGGGCATCCGCCCGTGAGTCGAGATCCGCCGCCGGGGAGAGCACCTTTGTGGAGGGTCGACGGTGCGTGCTTCCATCTGCGTCCTGAGCATCTCCCTCGGCGTCAGCGGCTGCTTCATCAACGCGCCGACCTACCAGGCAAGTGAGACCGTCTCCGCCGATCTCACGTCCGCGCCGCGCCACGCATCGGTGATGCTCAGCCGGCGTGCCGGCGGGGCGAAGTGGTCCTCCGACGATCTCGAGGACCTCGGCGGACCTGTCATCGCCGACGGGACGATGATCGCCATCTGGTGGGGCCAGACCGCCCGGTTCCCGTCCGACGCGATCGCCGGCATGGACGCCTTCCTCACCGGGCTCGACGGGTCGCGCTACCTCGCCGTCGCCGACCAGTACGTGCGTGGTGGCAAGTCGCAGGCGAAGTTCCTCGGGCACATCCTGGAGACCTCGGCCTCGCCGACGCACTCGCCGTCGTCGGAGGAGATCGTCGCCAAGGTCTGCCAGGTCCTCGACGACGCCCGGCAGGTTCCGAACCCCAACACCCTGTACCTGGTGTTCACCGACGGGTTCCCCGAGCAGGCGAGCTTCTGCGCCTGGCACGACGGTGGCCAGTGCCCGAACGGGAAGAAGATCCGCGTGGCCTACCTGCCCAACATGGCGAACGCGCCGCAGTGCGATCCGGGCGATCTCTTCTCCTGCAACCAGTTCAGCGAGCCCACCCGGGCGCTGGCGAACGTCACCGCGCACGAGGTCCTGGAGATGATCACCGACCCGGACGGGAACGGCTGGCTGGACCGCGCAGGTGACGAGATCGCCGACAAGTGCGCCTGGAGATTTGGCAGCTGCACCGCGCTGGGGAGCACCCGCTGGCAGCTTCAGAAGGAGTGGTCCAACGCCGATCACGCCTGCGTGCAGGACAAGTCCGCCGCACGGGTGGCCAGCACGCGGTAGCCCACGCCGGGCGGCGTTGCCCCTTGGTCCCATGCGCTTCGGGACACCCGGGCGGGGCGTTCCTTGGCAAAGTGCAGGCATGACTCCCCGGCGGCTGCCCGTGCTCGTGGCGATGATCTGTGCCTGCGCCGGCTCCTCGAAGGAGGAGGCCAAGGCTCCGGCCGCTCCGCCTGCGCCGCCTGCACCCGTCGCGGTGGGGCAGCCGGGCGCGAACCCGGTGGCCCCGGCTCCGCCTCCCGCTCCCCAGGGCGCTGCTGCCGCTCCCGCTGCAGGCGCGACGGCCGGCGCCGCTCCGGCGTCGAGCTCCGGTGGAATGGCCCCCGAGCAGCTCGAGTCCATCGCATCGCCCATCGCGCTGTTCCCCGACCCCCTGCTCGGACAGCTGCTCGAGGCGTCGACCCGGCCCCAGGAGGTCGCGGCCGCCGCCGAGTTCATGAAGGCGCACCCGAGCCTCGCGGGGAAGGACCTCGAGACGGCGCTGAAGGACAAGCCCTGGGACGCGAGCGTGAAGGCGCTGGCCGCGCTGCCGGACGTCCTGAAGATGCTGACCGAGCATCAGGACTGGGCGCGCGACATCGCGACGGCGTACCGGACGCAGAAGGAGTCGCTGCTCTTCGCCGTGCAGCAGCTCCGGCAGCGAGCGATGGAGTCCGGAAACCTCAAGTCCTCGTCCCAGCAGACGGTGAAGGTGGAGCAGGGCGGCACTGCCGCCGACGGGACGTCCACGACCATCATCCGCATCGAGCCGGCGCAGCCGCAGGTCGTCTACGTGCCGGTCTATAGCCCGACCGTGGTGTACGGGACCTGGGCGTACCCGGCCTATCCGCCGCCACCCGTGTACCCGCCCGGGTACGTCGTGGGCGCGACGGCGATCAGCTTCAGTATCGGGTTCGCGATCGGCTCGAGCTACTGGCGCTATCCGCCCTATCCACCGTACCCACCGCGGCCACCCTATCCACCGAGACCGCCGCCGCGTCCTCCGGCTGGCGGACCGGGAGGTCCCGGGGGTCCGGGCGGAATCGGCGGACCCGGTGGTCCGGGCGGCGTCGGCGGTCCCGGCGGTCCCGGAGGTCCGGGAGGTCCAGGCGGGGTCGGAGGCCCCGGCGGCCCCGGCAGTCCCGGCAACCGGCCCGGAGGACCGAGCCAGCTTCCGGCCACGCCCGGCGGGGCGGGCCGTCCCGCGGGGCCGAGCACGCTTCCGGCCGGCCCGGGAGGTGGAGCGGGCGGTCGTCCCGCAGGTCCCAGCACGATGCCCGCCGGACCGAGCGCCGCGGGTCCCCGGCCGGGGTACAGCGTGCCCAGCGCTCCCCCCGGCTACGGCGGAGGTGACCGCGGCTGGGGAGGCGGAGGCGGTGGTGCCTCGTCACGACCTGCTCCCTCGGGGGGGTCGGCCTGGGGTGGGATGGGAAGCGGCTCCCAGACGCGCGCCGCCAGCAGCCGCGGCGCCTCGAGCTCTGGCGGCGGATCCCGCGGCGGCGGAGGACGGAGGCGATGAGCGTGACGACCCGTCTGCGCGCGATGCTGGCGCTGCTCCTCATCTCGGCTCCGGCGCTCGCGGTGGCCGCGAAGGCGTACCCCGATCCCGGCGCCGCGGTCGATGCGCTGGTCGCGGCGGCCCGCTCCGGCGATCCGAAGGGCGTCGTCGGGGTGCTGGGAGATCGATCGAGGTCCTTTCTCGTCTCCGGCGATCCCGTGTCCGACCGCGCGGCACTCGCCCGGTTCGTGGAGCTCTACGACAGGAGCCACGAGCTGAGCTCGCCGAACGAAACCACGCGCGTGCTCGCCATCGGCGATGACGCCTGGCCGTTCCCCATCCCGCTGGTGAAGGGCAAGACGGGATGGGCCTTCGACACGGCCGCGGGCGGGAAGGAGATCCTCGCGCGCCGGGTGGGCCAGAACGAGCTGGACGTCATCCAAGTCTGCATCGGGTACGTCGAGGCGCAGCGCGACTACCTGGCGCGGAACCCCGAGGGCGCGAGCGTGCCGCACTACGCGGCTAGGCTCCTGAGCTCGGCGGGGAAGAAGGATGGGCTCTACTGGCCGTCGGCTCCGGGCGAGCCCGAGAGCCCCATGGGCCCCGCGGTCAGCGGCGCGATCGGGCAGGGTTACACCTTGAAGCGCGGCGCGAACGCTCCGTACCACGGCTACCACTTCCGGCTGCTGACCGCGCAGGGTCCGCACGCCGAGGGCGGGACGCTCGACTACGAGGAGGGCGGGAAGCTCACCCGCGGATTCGCGCTCATCGCCTGGCCTGCGTCGTACGGGAAGACGGGTGTCATGAGCTTCCTCGTCAACCAGTCCGGCGTGGTGCTGGAGAAGGACCTCGGCTCGAACACGTCGAGCGTCGCCTCGCGGATGAAGCGCTTCGATCCGGACGCGGGCTGGAAGCCGGTCCCGGCGCCCTAGGGAGCCTCACACCCGGCCCGAGCGGAGGAAGAGCGCCCAGTCGGGACGGCCGTGCCGCTGGGCGTCGGCCGAGGCCGCGTCCCAGTCGTAGGCGATCTGGTGGTGCTCGGCCTGCCATCCGGCGTGTGTACGCTCGCAGACGACGAAGCGGGCGTGGGGCGAGCCGTTCTCTACGTGGTGGGGGCGCGGGTGCTCGGCGGTGTAGGCCTGTAGCCCGACGCTTCCGGCGTTCACCACGAGCTGCCCGGTCGAGAGGCGAACCGTCCGCGGGTGGTGCGAGTGCCCGGAGAGCACGAGCGCGTGGCGGTTGCCGGCGAGGCGGCGGGAGATCACCTGATCGGAGGCGAGCGTCAGCGGCGTGCCGAGCTCCTCGCAGAGATAGACCAGGTCGGTCTCGGGGGTTCCGTGACAGACGAGCACGTCGGCGGAGAGCTCGAGCGAGGCCGGGAGCCGGGCGAGCCAGGCGCGCTGCGCCTCGGTGGTGTGCTCGAAGGCGTACTGGTCGCTCGGTCCGCCCGCATCGGTCGCGCAGGCGAGGAGCTGTCGCTCGTGGTTGCCGCGGATGACCGAGGCGTCGAGGTCCATGAGCACGTCGGCGGTCTCGGAGGGCTCGAGCGGGCCGGAGAGGAGGTCTCCGGCGACGACGAGGCGGTCGATGTCCCGGAGGCCGCGGATGTGGGCGAGGACGGCCTCCAGGGCCCGGATGTTCCCGTGGATGTCGGAGATGACGGCCAGCCGCATGGGCGGTGCAGCCTAGCGTGATCCGGCTTCGGCCAGCGCCTCGAGCAGGGCCGGGGAGGGCGACAGCCGCCCGTGCTCGATGCCGTGCACCGTCTCGACGATGGCGGCATTCACCGGGGTGGCGACGTGGAGCTGGCGGCCGAGGTCGGCAACGTAGCCGTTGATGAAGTCGATCTCCGTGGCGCGTCCTCGCTCGAAGTCCTGGAGCATCGACGGCTTGAGGTCCCCGTATGCGGCGAGGATGCGGTTGAGCCAGGCCTCGTGCTCCGCGCCCGGCGCGGCGTGCCCGTCCCATCCCGGTGGAATCGGGTCGACCATCATCCGCTCGGGTCGGGCGCCGCTGGCGAGCGCCACCGAGAGGGCCTCGTCGTAGGCGCGGTCGAACGCGGCGCGTCCGCCGGGCGTCCGCACGTAGTCGCGCATCGTCCGGCCGGCGATGGCGCCGAGGGTGGTGACCGAACAGTTGAGGAGGAGCTTCGACCAGATGGCGCCGGCGAGGTTCCCGGTGACGCGGACCTCGACGCCGCGGCCGAGCCAGGAGCGGACGCGCTCGGCGCGCTCGCTGATCCCGCCCGGGAGCTCACCGACGAGGAGATGTCCCCCGTTGCGTTGCTCGATCTGGCCCGGGGCATGGAGCGTGGCGCCGAGGTTCGAGAGGCCGCCCAGCACCCGGTCGGGTCCAAGGCGGTCGGCGAGCAGACGCGACACCGCGCCGTTCTGGATCGGGAGGAGCGTGCCGCCCGGCGCGAGCCAGCGCGCGGCCCGGGGAGCGATCTCCATGGCCTCCTGGGCCTTGGTGGCGAGGACGACCAGGTCGAGGTCGAGACCGGCGGGGTAGCTCGCGAGGGGCGCGACGTCCTCGGCGGGAACGGAGACCGGGCCACCCACGCCGGAGATCTGGAAGCCGGCGGCCTTCAGACGTGCTGCCGCGGCCTCGTCCCGGACCGCGTACCGCACGCGCGCGCCGGTGGCGGCGAGGCGAGCCCCGGCGAGGCCGCCGAGCGCTCCGGCCCCGATGATCAAGGTCCTCATGCCCTCCCATCTGACCAGCTCGCCCGGCCCTCGCCACGCTACGCCGGCGCCGATGCTGCTGCAGCGGTGCAGGGCAAGCCGGCGTCGAGACGGCGAGTGCGCTATTTCCGGGGGCATGAACACCCCCGCGACGGTCGCGGCATGAGCGGGCTCCGCTCGCTGGACGGGCAGCTCGACTGGAACGACGTCCGCTTCTTCCTGGCGGTGGCACGGCGTCGCACGCTGGCGCGGGCGGCCGCTGGGCTCGGGGTGGACCAGACGACGGTGGGCCGGCGCCTCGCATCACTGGAAGCGAGGCTCGGGGTGAAGCTCTTCACGCGGTCGGCCGGAGTCTTCGAGCCGAGCCGCTCCGGCCGAGCGGTGCTCGAGGCTGCCGAGCGGATGGCGGAGGCGGCCCTGGAGCTGCGCTCACGGGTAGCGGGGGAGGAGAGCGTGGGTCCGGCCATCGTGCGGGTGGCCACGACCGAGTCGCTCGCCGAGGCGTTCGTCGTGCCCGCCGTGC
>CAZDSB010000400.1:0-17400 GCA_964507515.1 uncultured Myxococcaceae bacterium | reverse complement strand
GTCGTTCCCGGCGGCGTCCTTGAAGTTGTAGCTCTTGAGGTCTCCGTTCCCGGTCTTCACCACGATCCCGCCCGGCGCGACCTGCATCACCGTCGCAGAGGCGACCCGGGTGAGCGTGACGTTCCGGGTGGTGACCTTGTCGGTGATCAGTGCGCCGACCTGCTGGCCCGGCGTGATCTGGTCCACGCCGACCGGCTGCCCGTTGACCTGGAACTTGAAGCCGTCAGGAAGCGTGTACTCGTGGAGGCCGTCCTGTTCGCGGATGACGACCTTGTTTCCCGCGACGGACTCGACCGTGCCCCCCTTCACCTCGTGCGTCACCGCCGTCGATTCGGTGGTGGTGGATCCCGTCGCCTGCCCCCGTGCCACCGGAGCCAGCAGCAGCGAGGCGACGCAGACGGCAACTGCAGACGTGGATGACATGACCGACCCTCCTGCGTGAATTGCCTGCTCCCTTACGCCCGTCAGAAACGCAGACGAGATAGACACTTTGGGGTGGGTCATCTTGGACCCATCGCTGTCGCCGGGCTTCATTCCGGTTGCCGCCCGGGCCGGAGACGACCGCGAGGCAGCAAACGGCTCCGCTGCATCACACGCCGGATGAATCGAGCGCGGCGCCGGGTCGTCCGTCGATGCGCGCATGCCCCGGGACATCGGTCGGCTGCCGGAAACATCCGGCGTTTCCCCGCTGTCTCCATGACCAGCAGGACCCAGACTCGGGCGGGGAGAAGGAGCGAACGGTGACGCCGACGATCCTGGTGGTGGAGGACGACGCGTCCCAGCGCGAGCTGCTCTGCGAGCTCCTCCAGGCACATGGCTACGCCTGCGTCGCGGCCGAGGACGGGCGCTGTGCGCTCGACGTCATCGACCGCACCCCCGGCCCCGACGCCGTGGTCCTGGACATGGTGCTCCCCCGGCTCAACGGGCACGAGTTCCTGCGAGAGCTCGGCGAGCGGGGGGAGCGTCGCCTCGGCGTCGTCGTGGTGAGCGGGTTCGGACCGGTGTCGCGCTTCGTGGACCGGTTCCCGCTGGTCCGGGCCTTCGTCCAGAAGCCGGTGGACCTCGATGCCCTGCTCGCCGCGGTCCAGAGCTGCATCAGCGAGGAGCAGGCCCCGGAACCGGTGCGCTAGGCGCGCCTCTCGACCCGTGGGTACGCGTGTGCGTCGTGCACGCATGCCCGCGCATTCGCGCCTCCACTCGGTCGGCCAGCACCGGCGGCGGCGTCCTGCCGGAGAGCGAGACCGGACCTAGACTCGGTGGGAACCGATGCCCCTCGCGCGCCCGACGCTCGCCTCGCTCCTGCTCCTGACAACGCCGGCCTGCAACCTCCTCGATCCGAACGGCGGCGACGCCGGACCGAGCCCCTCCGACCCGACCACCGACCTGGCCCGCGTGGCGCTCCAGGCCCACGACCAGGTCCGGGCGGACGCCAACCCCACGCCCAGCCCCGCGCTCCCCCAGATGCAGTGGTCTGCCGAGGTGGAGGCCGTCGCCGCCCAGTGGGCTGCTCACTGCGTGTACGAGCACAACAACGGGCGAGGGAACCTCGGAGAGAACATCGCCGCGAGCTCTCCGGGGTACTGGCCGAGCATCGCGGGCGTGGTGCAGGCCTGGGCCTCGGAGGCCCCCGACTACGACTACGCGTCCAACACCTGCGCCCAGGGAAAGGTCTGCGGCCACTACACGCAGCTGGTCTGGCGCGACAGCACGCTCGTCGGCTGCGCCTACGCGCGGTGCACCACCAACTCCCCCTTCCAGGGGATCGCCACCTGGGACTTCTGGGTGTGCGACTACAGCCCCCCCGGTAACTGGGTCGGCCAGCGTCCGTACTGACCGCTGGCGGGGTCTGCCGTAGCATGCCCGCCCCGCTCACGCTGGAGGTTCCGGTGCGCTCGCGCTGCCTGCTGCTGCTCCTGCCGCTCGTCGCCGTCTCCTGCGCCGGAGGCTCCTCGGCGCCACCTCCCCAGGCCGCTGCGACCGCGGCGGCGAAGGCTCCCCCCGCGCCGGCAGTGCCGGCCTCGGTGCTCGCCCTCGCGCAGGGGGCACAGCTGTTCGACGACCTGGGAACGCTGACCCGGCCGGTGGGCACCTCGCCCGAGGCGCAGCGCTACTTCGACCAGGGGCTGCGCCTGTCCTACGGCTTCAACCACGACGAGGCCACCCGCTCCTTTGCGCGCGCCGCGGAGCTCGACCCAGCCTGCGCGGCCTGCCTGTGGGGCGTGGCCTGGACGCTGGGCCCCAACTACAACGTGCCGATGCTGCCCGACCGCGCGCAGGCGGCCTGGGACGCGCTGCAGGCCGCGCGTGAGCGTTCGCGCGGGGCACGTCCGGTGGAGCAGGCGCTGATCGCCGCGCTGTCGACCCGGTACAAGGGTCCGCAGCCGGTGGATCCAGCGTCGCAGCAGCCGGCCAACGAGGCCTTCGCCGCCGCGATGCGCGCGGTCGCAGCCACCTATCCCGCAGACGACGACGTCCAGGTCATCTTCGCGGAGTCGCTGATGGACGTGAACCCGTGGCACCTCTGGAGCCTGGACGGCAAGGCGGCCCCGGGGACCGAGGAGATCGTCACCACCTTGGAGACGGTGCTGGCGCGCAACCCTCGGCACCCGGGCGCGAACCACTACTACATCCACGCGGTCGAGGCCTCGGGCCGGCCCGACCGCGCGGTGGCCGCCTCCGAGCGACTACCGGGACTGATGCCCGGCGCCGGGCACGTCGTCCACATGCCGGCCCACATCTTCCAGCGCGTCGGCCGGTACGAGGACGCCTCCGAGGCCAACCGCCGCGCGGTGAAGGCGGACGAGGCCTACTTCGCCCGGACCCGCCCGCCCGGCTACTACCCGATGTACCTCGGGCACAACCACGGCTTCCTCGCGTACTCGGCGTCGATGCTGGGACGATCGGAGGAGTCGCTCACTGCGGCGCGGGCCTCGGCGAAGGCCGTCCCTCCCGAGATGCTCGACATGATGCCGGGGATGGACTTCTTCGCCTCCGAGCCCTTGCTGGTGCTCGTGCGCTTCGGGAAGTGGAAGGAGATCCTGGCCGAGCCCCGTCCCGCGGAGAAGTATCCGACGCTCACCGGCCTGTGGCTGCACGCGCGGGGGATGGCCCTCGCCTCCACCGGCAAGACGCGCGAGGCCGAGGCGGCCATGCGCGAGCTGAGGACGCTGGCGACGAAGGTTCCGGTCGACCTAATCGCAGGCCAGAACCCGGCGTCGTCCATGTTCCGGCTCGGCGCGGACGCCATCGAGGCGCGCATCGCCGAGCGAGCCCGAAAGTGGAGGCCGGCCATCGCGGCCTGGCAGCGCGCCGTGACCCAGGAGGACGGGTTCGCCTACAACGAGCCGGCGGACTGGTTCTACCCGATGCGCCACTACCTCGGCGCGGCGCTGCTCGACGCCCGGAAGCCGAAGGAGGCCGAGGCCGTGTTCCGCGAAGATCTCGAGCGCAATCCCGGCAACGGCTGGGCGCTGCACGGGCTCGCGACGGCGCTCGCGGCGCAGGGGAAGAAGACCGAGGCCGAGGCGACGCGCACGAAGTTCGCCGAGGCGTGGAAATACGCGGACATCAAGCTCGCCCGCGCCGCCTACTAGTGCTGCCCCGAGAGCAGGAGTGACAGGACCGTCGCGACGTCGGCATCGGACCAGGTGGTGAGGATGGTGGGAAGCGTCAGCCCCACCTGGATGAGGTTGCCCCCACAGGTGCGCGGCCCGACGTACGCCTGTCCCTGGAAGCGGAGGTCGTAGCCGCAGCGTCCGAAGGCGCCGTTGATACGCGACTTGCTGATGGTGACGGTCGACGGCGCGCCGCCGATGAGCCCGTTCACGACCATGCCGTCGGGGCCGGGGGTCACGTTCAGGTTGAAGGGGCCCCTGCTCACGACGCCGTCCGCCCCGTCGGCGTTCACGGTGAGGTTCACGTCGTGGCGGAAGGCGGTGCCCCGCCAGGCGATGGTCCCATTCTGGGCGGGGTACCGGCCGAGGTTCACGTCGGGCCCCTGGACGCCGTTGGGCGTGATCAGCGCCACGATGGGATGGCGGATGCCGGTGAGCACGAACCGGCCGTTCTCCGGCACGGCCTGGGCCTCCGGCGGCAACATGTCCGGCGGAGGGAGCGGCTCCTCGTGCGCACAACTCGCGAGGAGACAGGTGAGAACCATGACGAGGAGGGAGAAGACGGCGCGCCGCATGCAGCGACCTTAGCGACGCTCGCGGCGATCGACCACCGCGTTCAGGAGGGCGCGCGTCACGGAGATGACGAGTGCTCCCAGGAAGGCGGGAACGAATCCATCCACGTGGAAACCCAGCCCCAGCGAGCGCGCCGCCGCACTGGTCACCCACAACAGAATCGCGTTGATGACCAGGGCGAACAGTCCGAGGGTGAAGAACGTGACCGGCAGCGCCAGGATCCGGAGCACCGTCCCCAGCACCGCGTTCACGACCCCGAAGACGAGCGCGACAGCGAGGAGCCCCGGGAGTGTCCCGACGTAGGTGAGTCCGCTCACGAGCCGGGTCGCGACCCAGAAGGCGACCGCGGTCACCACCAGGTGCAGGAGAAAGCGCATGTTTCCTCCCCCGTCCCGGCGTCCGCTCCGGGTCGTCCGGCGTCAGGCGCCGGCGGGCCGGGGGCTTACCAGATCCCGCTCCTCGGGGTGGCGCTCCAGCCACTTGGTCACGAAGGGGCAGGTCACGACGAGCTTCATCCCGTTTTGCCGGGCCCAGGCAAAGGCTGCCGTTGCGAGCTTTCCCCCAATTCCCTGCCCTGCTGCCTCCTCGGGGACGCCAGTGTGGACCAGGTCGATGGTGCGCGCGTCGACGGGGCGGTAGCTGAGCTCGGCGGTGCCGCCGGCCACCTCGAGGAAGAAGCGGCGGCGGTTCGGGTCGTGCTGGACGTCCATCGCGGGCATTGCCTCCGTGGGCCACGGACGGTGGGACAGCGCCGGCCGGGCGTCAACCCTCGGTCGCCGGGTGGTTCACTTCGCCGGGGCGGCCGCCGCGGCCGGAGCCGGAGGGGCGCTCGCCGGCGGAACCGGCTGGGGAACGCGGTTCTTCACGGTCGGCAGGGTCCGCAGATAGGCGAACACCGACTTCAGATCGGGGTCGGTGAGGTTCTT
This sequence comes from uncultured Myxococcaceae bacterium, assembly GCA_964507515.1. Lineage (GTDB taxonomy): Bacteria > Myxococcota > Myxococcia > Myxococcales > Myxococcaceae > RPRB01. The sequence continues at coordinate 12,287 of CAZDSB010000400.1, read as the reverse complement.
GACCATCTGCCAGGGCATCGGCGGAAGGATGGGCCGGCCACGCCCCATGTGCCGTCCGGTCCGCATCGTGTCCACGAAGTTCTGCTCGGTCCACGCGCCCAGACCGGTCTCGCGGTCCGGCGTGAGGTTCGCCGCGTAGCTGATGCCCCACGGGCCCGACCAGGCAGTCATGGTCGTGACCGTTGCCGCGAGCCACGGGGCGGCGAGCGCGGGCGCGGGCGTCACGGCCATCTGCTCCGGGTGACCCGAGAGGAGGCGCTCGGTGTCGAGCTCCGGGCCATTGCGGCCCATCTTCTTCGGGGTATGGCAATCGTGGCAGCCACCGAAGTTGACGAGGTACTCGCCCCGCTTCACCTGGCTGGAGGGGCCGCCGGACGGCGCGGCGAGGGCGAGCGAGGACATCGAGAGGGCGGCGAGGAGCATCGGCTTCGAGATCACGGCGTTCTCCTGTCTGCGAGTGAGTGAATCCAGCGCTCGACGAGCGCGAGCGCCTCGCGGTCGGGCTTCTCGGTTCCGAGCGGGGGCATCTGGTCGAGCGGATCGCGGGCGCCCATCCGGCGGAAGAGCACGCTGTGCTCGGGGTCCCCGGCGTCGACCCGCACCTCCGCTCCCCGCACCGGACGGAGCGCCCGGACGGCGAGGACCGAGGCGCGGACGCGCTCCGCCGACCCGGGGCCCTCTGCCACGCTCTGCAGCAGGTCCAGGCCGATTCCCGCGAGCGGCCCCTGCCGGTTGTGGCAGATGCCGCAGTTCGCGTGGAGGTAACCAAGCGCGGCGCGCTCGTCTTCGGATGCGCCGGCGATCCGCGGTGGCGTGGCCAGCAGCGACGCCGGGAGTCCACGCAGCAGACCGCGGGCGACGAGGTCCTCGAGGTGCACCTCGGCCCGGCCCCGACCGGTGTGGAGCGCCCCCGGGTCGCGGTCCGACGAGAGCTGCAGCGTGCCGAATCCGAGCACCGGATTGGGCTGTCCCTCGTGGCAGGCCTGGCAATCGCCGGTCCCGGGGATGGTCCAGCGACCATCCCCCGACACGGGCACCCCGCCAGGCACGCCGCCTTCTGGCGCGAGGACAGCGTCACTCCCGTCATCGGCCCAGACGTAGGTGGCGAAGCGCCAGCCGGTGCGGGTGCGCTCCAGCATCCGCGTCTCCAGGCGGCGGCCGAGACGGAACTCCTTCCACAGCAGTGTGCCCACCGGAAACACCCACCGGTCGGGGTCGCGCGCATCGATGTGCGTTCCCTTCGGCAGGCGGATCCACCGGGACTTCTCGGCGCCGTCGCTCCACAGCGGGTACTGCGGACTGAAGGCGAGGACGTCCGCGGCGATCTCGTCGCTGCCACCGCGAGCGTAGAGGCCGGTCTCCCGGAGGCTCCGTGGCAGCGGACCCGCGGCGTACGCCGCCGGCGGGAGCGCCACGAGTAGGGTCAGCAGTGCGGGGAGACGAGTCATCGGTGCGGGGCGTTGTGCCAGCCGCAACCGGATCTCGTTCGCTAAACAGTCCCTAAATCGGTCTCAACCGATGCTGCACGGTCCCTATTGACCGTGGCGACCCGCTCCACCGTGGAAACGCGCAGCGCCGGCGGAGGTCTCTCCGGACGCGAGCGTCTCCCGACCCCGGCGAACCTCGTTCTCCATGGCCGCCCGCCCGTCCAGGTCGAGCGACTCGAGCATCGACAGCCGGTCGTTCCGGAGGCACCTCTGCGGGAGCTGGCCGAGCTCCCGGGCGAGGTCCAGCGCTGCACGGAGCGCCTGGCCCTCGGGCACGACGCGGTTCACGAGACCCATGCTCCAGGCCTCCTGCGCGTTCACCGCCCGCCCGGTGATGATGAGGTCCATCGCCCGACCGAGCCCCACGATCTGCGGGAGCCGCACCGTTCCCAGGTCGACCAGCGGCACGCCGAACCTCCGGCAGAACACACCGAGGACCGCTACCTCGGAAGCGACCCGGAGGTCGCACCACAGCGCGAGCTCCAGCCCCCCGGCCACCGCGTACCCCTCGATGGCGGCGATGACGGGCTTGCCGAGCCGGAGACGGGTCGGCCCCATCGGACCGTCTCCGTCGGAGAGGACCGGGCGAGGCTCGCCCTCGGCCAGCGCCTTGAGGTCCGCGCCGGCGCAGAACGTCCCGCCCGCGCCGGTGAGGATCGCGACCGAGAGCGAGCCGTCCGCGTCGAAGGTCCGGAAGGCGCTCGCGAGCGCGGCGGCAGTCGCGGCGTCCACCGCGTTCCGGCGCTCGGGCCGATCCAGGGTGACGACGAGGGTGCTCTCCTGGCGCTCGGTGCGGACGGTCATGCACGGGAGTGTCGCCCCACGCTCGCGTCGACACCAGCCGGGACGGCGCGGCCGACGCTCAGCCGAAGGTGTAGACGAACTGGAGCTGGGTGATGCTGTCGAAGTTCCGGAGGAAGATCCTCGAGTCGGTGCTCACCCCGGGCGGCAAGGTCGCCAGGTTGGGCTTGGCATCGTACCGGCCGGTCCAGCTGACGTTGAGCGAGAGCCGCTCGTAGACCTGGGTGGTGAGACCGACCAGGGTGTTGACGCGATGGTCCTGGAAGCCCGGGACGCCGCTCGGATCGTCCGGATCCGGAGCGCCGCTCTCCTTGTTCAGGTTGATCAGATACTCGGCGCCCGCGGTGAACTTCGTGGTCTTGGAGATCTCCCACACGTAGGCGAGCGCGGCCCGCAGCGAGTGGATGGAGTAGCCATCACCCACGTATGGCTGGAGGTAGGTGAAGTCGTAGCCCACCTCGCCGGTCAGGCTGTGCGCACCGGCCTTGACCAGCAGCGTGCTCACGCCGAGCTGACCGCCGCCGAAGATCTTCTTCCCCGAGGCGTAGTCGGACGCGATGTTCCCCAGGACGTAGATCGACGTATCGCCCGGGGCGTTCCGGTGAATGACCCACTGGTCGAACCGCGGAGTGACGTTCCACAGCCGCGCGCTCAGGGAGTTGGTGGACCGGAGGTCGTCGAAGGAGGTCACGACCGGCTTGCCATCCGGGCCGATGGGCAGCGTCTTGGTCGGATCGGGTCCTCCGTAGACCCGTGACGAGGCGTAGGCGTAGTTGGCGGTGAGCGAGTACCGCTGCCACACGTCGTCACGGGTGATCTTGAGTCCGGCGCTGAGGCTGGTGGAATCCGAGTTCCCGGCCAGCCAGAGCAGCCCGGCCTTGGCCTCGGCCTTCCAGCCGGTGGGCTTCGCGTCCTCCTTGGGCTTCTCTCCGTAGGCGAAGGTAGGCGCCACGGTGGTGTCCTGGGCCAGGGCCGGCGCGGTGACGGCCAGCGTCACGAGCCCTGCGAGAAAGGTGCGAGTCACGATGTGAGCCCCTCCTGAAGGTCGCGAAGGTGCCTAACGCAAAGCGCCGGGCCGCGGAACGACGGCGAGCGCCACATCTGAACACTTGAGCAGGGCCCCAAGGGCCGACTAGCATTCGCCCCTCCGATGCTCGACGGGCTCAACGAGGCGCAACGCGCGGCGGTTCTTCACGGCGATGGCCCGCTGCTGGTGGTCGCCGGCGCGGGCACGGGGAAGACGACCACGCTCGCCCATCGCGTGGCGCAGCTCATCGGGCGTGGCGTTCCTCCGGAGCGCATCCTGCTCCTCACCTTCGCCCGGCGCGCGGCGGCCGAGCTCCTCCGGCGCGTCGACGGGCTCCTCGGACGCGCCTCCGCGGATCGGCCGGCCTCGTCGCGGGTGTGGGGCGGAACGTTCCACTCGGTCGCCACCCGCCTCCTGCGGCAGCACGGAGAGCGCATCGGCCTGCACCCCGGCTTCACCATCCACGACCGCGGCGACTCCGAGGATCTGCTCGAGGTCCTGCGCGCGGAGCTCGAGCTCGGCCGGGGGAAGCGGCGCTTCCCGCGGAAGGCGACCTGTCTCGACATCTACAGCCGCTGCGTGAACGCCCGGAGCCCGCTGGACACGGTGCTCGCCCGCGGATTCCCCTGGTGCACCGAGCAGATCGACGGGCTGAAGCTGCTCTTCCGCACCTACGTCGACCGCAAGGCCGATCAGCGGGTGATGGACTACGACGACCTCCTCCTCTTCTTCCACGCCCTCGTGGGAACCGACGCGGCCGGCCCGGCGGTGCGCGCGCAGTTCGACCACGTGCTGGTGGACGAGTACCAGGACACCAACGCGCTGCAGGCCGAGCTCCTCGACCGGCTCCGCCCGGACGGCAACGGCCTCACGGTGGTGGGCGACGATGCACAGGCCATTTACGGGTTCCGGGCCGCGACTGTGCGGAACATCCTCGATTTCCCGGCGCGCCATCCCGGGTCTCGCACGGTGGTGCTCGCCGAGAACTACCGGAGCACTCCCGAGCTGCTCGAGGCCACCAACCGGGTCATCGCCCAGGCACGCGAGCGCCACCCCAAGGAGCTGTGGTCGCGGAAGCGCTCCGGCGAGCGGCCCGAGCTGGTGACCTGCGCGGACGAGGCCGAGCAGACCGAGTTCGTCCTCGGGCGCATCCTCGAGCGGCGCGAGCAGGGACTCGATCTGCGCCGGCAGGCGGTGCTCTTCCGGGCCTCGCACCACAGCCTCCACCTCGAGGTGGAGCTCGGCCGGCGCGGCATCCCCTTCCACAAGTACGGTGGGCTGCGCTTCGTGGAGACCGCCCACGTGCGAGACCTCCTGGCGTTCCTCCGGCTGGCGGAGAACCCGAAGGATCTCCTGGCCGGCACGCGGGTGCTCGGGCTGCTCCCCGGCGTCGGTTCCCGCACTGCGCGAGCGCTGCTGGAGCCGGTGCAACGCACGGGCAGCTTCGACGGCTGGAGCGAGGCGCGCGTCCCGTCGGCGGCGCGGGATCAGTGGCCTGCCCTGGTGGGCCTCTGCCGCGAGCTGGCCGCGCCGCAGCCGCCCACCCTCCCCTCGCAGCTGCACAGGATCCGTGCCTTCTACGGTCCGCTCTGCGAGGAGCGGTACGACCACGTCCCGGCCCGGCTGCGGGACCTCGAGCAGCTGGAGCAGCTGGCCGCCGGCTTCGCCGACCGGGCCACCTTCCTCGGCGAGCTCACGCTCGAGCCACCCCGGTCGACGCAGGAGCTGGCCGGCCCGCCCTCGCTCGACGAGGACCACCTCGTCCTGAGCACCATCCACTCCGCCAAGGGCCTGGAGTTCGACGCGGTCTACGTGCTGCACGCCGCCGACGGGAACATCCCCTCCGACCTGACCACCGGGAGCCCGGACGAGATCGACGAGGAGCTGCGCCTGTTCTACGTGGCGCTCTCCCGGGCGAGGAGGCACCTGTCGGTCACCTTCCCGCTCCGCTGGTTCGACCGTCCGGCCGGGGTGGGTGGACGCCACGCGCTCGCCCAGCTGACGCGGTTCCTTCCGCCGCCGGTCGCGGCCGCGTTCGAGCTGCGAACCGCGTTTCCCCACCGGCCGGGTCCGGTGCTCCCCGCCGAGGACGCCTTCCTCCTCCCCGAGGTGAGGACGGCGCTCCGCTCTCTCTGGAACTGAGAGGTTTCCCGTTCACGGGGAGTTGATCTCGCCGGGCACGGCACCCATCTTCCGCCGCGCCGATGGCGTCACGCACGAGGACAGGGCGCGTCCCGAAGATTCTGCTCCTCGTCCTGCTGGGCGTGGTGGCGCTGGTGCTCGTCGTCGCGGCGATCGGCCTGCGGCCCCTGGCCAGGAGCAAGACCCGCGAGGCCCTCGCCGGGATGAAGGGCGCCCGCGGCGACTTCCAGGACGTCGACGTCTCGCTGTTTCCCCTCCGGTACACCATCACCCGGCTGAAGATCTTCCGGACGGACGCGCTCCTCAAGAAGGAGCCCGCGCTGTACGCAGAACGGCTGACGGTCAGCCTGCGCTGGGCTCCGCTCTTCCGTGGCGTGTTCTCCGGAGACATCGAAGGCGAGCGGGTCAAGGCTGTGCTCGAGGAGCCCAAGCCGGGCCCGGACACGCCGATGCCCACCCTCACCGAGCTCGTTCCGGTGAAGGCGGTGCTGGAGCGCCTGCAGCTGCGCGACTCCGAGGTGCTCTACGCCTGGGTCCGCAAGGAGGGCTGGCCGATGCTCTGGTCACACCACATCGAAGGCACGCTGGAGAACCTCGCCTCCCGGCCAGGGCTGGTCGAGGGCCCGATGGTTGTCGCCGCGCGTGGCCGCATCCAGGGCAAGGGCACCGTTTGGTTCAAGGTGACCGCCGACGCGTGGGCCGAGCGTCTCACCTTCGAGGGGAACGCGGGAGCGGAGGGGTTCGATCCGTCGCAGCTCAACGCCTACATGGGCCCGAAGAAGGACATCCATCTCACGCCCGGTAGCTACTCGATGACGATGAGCTTCCGTTGCCAGGACGGAAAGCTGACCGGCATGGTCGATCCGCACCTCGTCGGGACCGCGCTCGAGTCGGACGGAGACCCCGGGAGCGCTCTCAAGAGCTTCTTCGGGAAGATCGCTCTCGGCCTGTCCGGGCCAACCGAGGGAACCCGGCCGAGCGGAGCCATCGCCGTTCGCGACGACCTCACCGATCCGAAGCTGCAGCTGGCGCCGCGTCTGGAGAAGGTCATCGAGAACGGGTTCTCGCTCGGGCTTCAGGAATCACTGAAGCGGCATTACGCCGGGAAGACCGAGCCGAGCGACAAGGAGGAGGCCACGCCGCTCAAGGCGCGGAAGTGATGCCGGCGCGGACTCAGCCCTCGCACCCAGGGGGACATCAGAAGGCGTAGAGGACCGCGTTCTCGACGCGGAACGCGGTCGCCGTCGGATTGTCCACCCACTGGGTGGCCCACCAGCTCAGCTCGAGGCCGACCCGCAGCCCTCCGACGATGCGGAAGAGCACGTTCCCGAAGACCTCGGTGTTCGTCTTCCGCTCCGAGCTGGCCAGGTCCTGATCGAACGGGTCGTCGGTCCCGAATCCCGCGTGCACGGTCCATCGCGTGCCGATCTGCTGCGTCAGCTGCACCCAGCCGCCCCGGGCGCGGATCGGCACGGTCTTCACCGGATCGACCGTCTGGAAGATGGCCCCCGAGTAGTCGCCGAGGAGCTGGCCGATGAAGTACTCGCCCTCGATCAGCGTGGTCTCACCGAGGCGCAGGGAGCCGTCCGCGACGAACGACCAGGAGTCGTACTGACGGACCTCGCCCGGTGGCGAAACGTTGGCGTTCTGGAGCACCACCTGCCTGCGGCCCACGTGTCCGGCGACGCCGCACTCGAACAGCCGCGGGCCACCGTCCGCGCGCTCGGGGCCGAAGACGAGGCCGACGTGCCCCTGGAAGTCGGGGAGGCCGGTCTGGGTGGCCTGGATGGTGCCGCTCACCTGGAAGGTCTGCACCGCCTGGGCGATGGCGGTCTGGAAGTCGATCTCGAAGACGTCGGAGACCGGCTGGCGCCACTCGACGCGGATCTGCGGGCGGTAGTCGCCGATGTCTCCGGGGATGAACGAGAGCGGGTAGAAGTTCAGCGAGGCCGCGGCGCGCGGGGAGATCACGTCGGACGCCTGACCGCCGAGGATGCGGAGCCGCGCCCAGGTCGCCTCGAGGTAGAGATCGCGAACCAGCGGAAGGAAGCCGTTCTCGTTCAGGTACGGAGCGTTGCTCCGGAAGTCCATGTCGAACTTCGCCTGGAGCTGGACGTCACCCAACCTGGGCGGCGTGGCGCTCACCCCGAGGAAGGTGTTGCCCGGCGAGACGTTGAACTGCGAGGTGGTCGCGGCGGAGCGAATCTGCACGAATCCGGGGATGCTCCCGACCACCATGGTGTGGGTGTTGTAGTTGGTGTTGAGCACCAGCTCACCGAAGAAGGTCCAGCGGATGCCGAGGGTCTCGACCGATGGCGACGCGGGCGAACCGGCGGCCGGAGGCGTCTCCTGGCCGGACGCGAGCGCCGTCCGGAGCAGGAGCAGCAGCAGCGCCCAGCGCACGCACAGGCTCCGGTCCAGGTGCCCTCCTCCGCGAGCGGACGACAGTTGAGCAACTGCCGCCCCACCCTGGCAACTACGACGCCTCGGCCCGCTCCTCCTCCTCGTCCTTTCCGGTGCGGGGAACCCTCACCACGGTGACGCTACACGGAGACTCCGCAACCACATGCGCCGAGACGCTGCCCAGGTAGCGGCGGAGGACCGAGGCACCGCGCGCGCCGAGCACCACGTGGTCCACGCCGTTCTCACGGACGAAGTCCACGAGGCCCGCGGCCGGATCCGGGTGCTCGAGCACGTGATAGGTCAGCCGACCTTCCGCCATGCCGAGCGGGCGTGCCCAGTCCTTCAGCTCGACGAGGCGAAGGACCCGGATGTTCCGTCCCTCGGCATCCACCGTCGCATCCACCGAGATCCGTGACGTCCGGAGCACGGTGACGCAGGCGAGCCGGGCTCCCGGGTGCATGCTCAGCACCCGCTCGCTCGTGGTCCGGATGCTGCTCAGCAACGCCTCGCTGCTCCCATGAAGGTCCACGGCGACCATCACCACCGGCGAGCGGGCGATCTGGACCGAGGAGGACTGCCATTCAGTCGGGGCGGCACCGAGCGCGCGCATCCAGCGCCGGGCCGAGGTCATCATGCCGTCCTGCCGCAGTTTGTGCGCCCGGGCGGTCAGCGCAACCTGTTCGGGGTTGCGCAGGGCCAGCAGCAGCTGACCTGCGCTCTGGTACCGCTCGCGGGGATCCGTCTCGAGGCAGCGGAGGATGATCTCCTGGAGCCACGGAGGGCAGCTCGGAGCACGGACCCGAGGGGGAACGGGGTCGCGGTAGAGGCGCTTCCGCAACCCCCGGATCGTCGTGGGCAGGCCGAACGCGCGAGTCCCGGTCACGAGATGGTAGAGCACCGCGCCGAGAGCGAAGACGTCGCTCCGGGGGTCATTCCTGATCCGCAGCACCTGCTCCGGCGAGAGATACGGCGCGGTTCCCATCGGGACCCGGAACTGCTCGGCGAGCAGATCGGGAAGCCGGTCATGGCGGGAGAACCCGAAATCGATCAGCACGGCCTCGCCCCCCTCCCGGAACATCACGTTGCTCGGTTTGAGGTCGAGGTGGATCACGTGCTGCAGGTGCAGCGAGTGGAGTGCCAGGGCGACCTGGGCGCCGACGCGCGCGACTTCCTCGGGATCGAGCGGCGCTCTCTCGAAACTCGTGCGGAGCGTGTCGCCCCGGATCAGCTCCATCACGATGTACGGCTGCGGAAAGTCCCCGGAGGCGACGAACAGCGGGACGTGCGGGCCCCGCAGCGTCGGCATGATCATCTGCTCGACCTCGAACCCGACGATCGCCGTCGGGTCATCTCCCTCGCGCAGCACGGGCATCTTCATCACTCGAGGAGGTTGTCCGGAGGCAGAGACGCGCCAGAGCATGGACATGCTTCCTCGATGCAGCTGTTCCTCGAGGGTGTAGCCGTCGATCGTCGCTCCGGATTCGATCCGCACCTCAGCCTCCCTGCTCGAGGACGGAGCCGAGATCGCTGGGCAGACCGGCGGCTCGAATCTTCCCGGCCGCACGCTCGTGATCGTAGGGGACCCGGTGGTACACGATGACGTCCGCCTCGTCGTCGAGCATGGCGTAGCAGGCAGCCGGGTTCCCGTCGCGGGGCTGTCCTACCGAGCCGGGGATCACCAGCCACCGATGGAACGCGGTGAGCTTGATGGGCGTCCCCGGCATCGGATGGAAGGCACCGACCGAGCCGTCCGCGGCCAGATGGTAGAGCGTCGGGGTGTGGGTATGGCCGGAGAAGATCTGCCGCGCGCTAGTGGCACGGAAGCTGCGGCGCGCATCTGCCGGGGAGAGCACGTAGTTCCAGTCGGCCGGATTCGCTGCGCTGGCGTGCACGAAGAGGCGCTCTCCCAGCGCGACGGTCAGCGGCAGCGAGCCGAGGAATGCCAGCTGCTCGGGGCCGAGCCGCTCCCGCGTCCAGGTGACGGCGCGGGCGGCGTCGCGCCGCATGGCAGCTGGTGGGCCCAGGACCGCCGCCTCGTCGTGATTCCCACGGATGGCCAGCGCGCCGGTGGCCACCGCGGCCTGGACCCGGTCCACGACGGGTCCTGGGTCGGCCCCGTACCCGACGAGGTCTCCCAGGAAGGCGAGCTGCTCGGCTCGCTGCCGGTGCACATGCTCGAGCACCGCCTCGAGCGCCTCGAGATTCGCGTGCAGGTCGGTGAGCAGGGCCAGACGCATCCCACCGACTTTCATTCGGTCCGGGGCGGATGTCATCCGGCGGGTTCCTGGCGGTTCACAGGGGGCCATGGAATCGCGTCCCCACCCGGTCCAAGAATCCCGGGATGCTTCTCTTCCAGAAACGCTTCCATACAGGCCTGGTCGACGGGTCGGTCCGCCTCACCTTCCGCCGCTGGGAGAAGCCGCACGTGAAGAAGGGCGGCCGCTACCGCTGCCACCCCATCGGGGTCCTGGAGGTGGACGGGGTGGATCGCGTCCCCATCGCGGCGATAAGCGAGGAGGATGCGCGCGCGGCAGGCTTCACCTCCCGAAGTGAGCTGCTCGGCTTCATGTCCCAGGGGCCGGCCGGGCCGCTGCCGCCGGACGCCGAGGTCTGGCGGGTTGCGCTCCATCACGGAGGGGACGGAGACCGGGTCGAGATCGCGCTCGACGAGCACCTCACGCCGGCAGAAGTGGACGCCCTCGCGCGCCGGCTGGACCGCCTCGGCGGCTGGACCATCCCGACCCTGCGCCTCATCGGCCGACGGCCGCGCATCGCCGCGTCGAGGCTCGCCGCGAGCCTCGGCCGGGAGCGTGACCCCTTCAAGATCGACGTCCGCAAGCTGAAACGCCTCGGCCTCACCCAGAGCTTCGAGGTCGGCTACGAGCTCTCCCCGCGGGGGCGCGCCCTCCTCAGGGCCCTCGCGCGCCGGCGAAAGCCCGCCGTCCCGTCCATGAAGAAACGTTCCTCGAGCACCCGTCGCCGCGACCGCCGGACGCGGCGTGGCTGAGTCGCAAGCCCCGCTCGGTCTGCGCGGACTCGCTGCCGAGTCGCCCCCAGATGCTCTCCGGAGCCCCGGCCGAGGTGCGACCGCGGCGCTCGGTCTCGCTGCCGAGCCGCTCGCTCCCCTGCCTGTCCGGTCCGGACCGGACTGACTCCCGCCGGGCGTTGACCGTCGTTGGCGCGACGGAGCCGCATCGGCCCGGGGCCGGACGAGCTCCGGACCCAGGCGGTCCTTCGCTCGCTGCATAACCGAAGCCGCGAGCAAGTGTTGGACCCCGGCGATGCGACGAGGTATTGCCGGATTGCGAGGGGAGCGGGCGCGGGGGCGTGGGCGATGACGAGCCGTCTCAGCCGCTGGGCGACGCTGCTGGTCACATTCGCCGGGATCGGTCTTCCCTGGCTCTTCGCGCGAAAGGCGCTCGACGCGAACGACCCGGTCGCCCAGTCGGTCACGTTCCTCCCGGCACCCTACGCACTCATCATCTGGGCGCCCATCTACACCGGGCTCCTCATCTTCGCGCTCTGGCAGGCACGTTCGGCACGGGCGGACAACCCGCGGGTGGCCGCCATCCGGCCGTGGTTGATGCTCGGCGCAGTCCTGAACGCCGCCTGGTTCGGCGCGCAGGCGCTGCGGCATCCGGGCTGGACCGTCCCCATCGTCCTGGCAACGCTGGTCGTCGCGCTGATCATGCACCGGGTCGGCGAGATCGGCGCGGTGGCCTGCGAGCCCGGCGAGGCCTGGCTCCGCCTGCCGTTCTCGCTCTACGTCGGGTGGCTGATGGTGGCGAGCTTCACGACCCTCTCCATCGAGCTCGCCCGCATCGGGTGGGACGGCTTCGGCTGGAGCCCGGTCACCTGGGGCATCCTCACCATCGTGGTGAGCTCCGTCATCGGGCTGATCGCCCGCTTCCGCCTAGACGACCCCGTCGTGGGCGCGGTCTTCGTCTGGGCCTATCTGGCCATCGTCGTCCAGCAGCAGGAGAGTCCGCTGGTGTCGCTCTTCGCCGGACTGGCCGCGGGGCTCTTCCTGCTCTCGCTCTTCGTGCGCGACCGGCGCTCCACGCGCTCCACCCACCACAGCGAGTGCGCCGAGGTCTGACGCCGTCTCAGAGCACCCGCTCGAACCACGCCACCGCGTGCGGGTTGTCATTGTAGCGAGAGATCTCCCGGTACCCCGCCGAGCGGTAGAGGGCCGCCGCCTCCAGGAGCGGCGCCGCGGTGTCGAGGAGGATCCGCCGCGCCCCGAGCGCCCGCGCGACGTCCTCCACCCCGGCGAGCAGCACCCGGCCCAGGCCCTTCCCGCGGAGCTCGGGGACGAGGAAGAAGTGCTTCAGCTCCAGGGTGCCCTCGTCGAGCGACCGCAGCCCGGCGCACCCGATGGCCCTCCCCTCGAGCCGCCCGAGCACCACCGCGCCGCCCGGCGCACG
>CAZDSB010000399.1:0-5010 GCA_964507515.1 uncultured Myxococcaceae bacterium | reverse complement strand
CGGAGCACGAGCTGCTTCAGCTGCGGCTCGGTGACGTTCCGGAACGCCGCGCGCGCTCCGCCGATGTCGTGCCGCTGGCAGGCGGCCCGCGCCTGGATGGCGTACCCGAGCGGCGTCTTCTGGATGTAGAAGCTCTGGTCCACCAGCCGGGCTGCGTCGAGTGGCTTGCCCTTGGAGAGCGCGTCCTCGGCCTGGTCGAGCAGCTTGCGCGCCTCGGGCTTGATGCCGTCGGCGGGCGTCGCCGGGGCGGCGGGCGGCTCGGGCACCACCGCCTTCGCGGGTTCGGCCGCGGCCACCGTCGCGTGCGGCTCGGCTGCCTTCGGAGGAGTCTCCGGACGCGCGCGGTGCTTCCGGTTTGCACCCGGTGGCTTCTCGCGGACCGGATCGTACGGAGTCTCCTCGGAGGGCCGGGCTGCCGCCACGGCCGGCCCCTTCGGCGGTGGGGGCTCGGCGGCGAGCTGCGGATGCGCGGGTGGCGCCGGGGGCGGCGGCGGTGGCTCGAGGCGCTTCACTGGCTCGAGCCCCTCGGGGCTCGAGGTCTGGACGGGCGGCGGGGACACGTTCCTCCGCGAGGCCCAGAAGACGCCCGCGCCTCCGAGCGCCACGCCGACCAGCGCGACGACCGCCAGGAACGGCCACAGCCGCCGCGGCGCGGCCCCGGGCACCGGTGGTGGAACGGTGACCGCGCCCGAGCGGACCCGCTCGCGCGACGAGGCCGCCGTCTTGGGCCACGAGGTGGTGGGGCCCGTCGGGCGCGGGGTGTGGGTTGGCTCCAGCCCCACCGCCGAGTCCACGTTCCGGGGCTGACCAGTGTGAAAGCTGTGCAGGGGCCGGCCGGTGAGCTCGAGGATGAACGCGCCGATGTCCTGGGGCCGGGCCGCGGGGTCCTTCTGGAGCGCGCGGTCGACGGCGTCCAGCACGTTGTCCGGCAGCGCGGGCGCGAGCTCGCGGAGCGGCGTGGGCTGTCCGTGCACCACCCGGTACACCACCTCCGCCAGCGAGCCGCCGGCGAAGGCGGCCTGGCCTCCGAGCATCTCGTAGACGATCGCCCCGAGCGCGAAGACGTCGGTGCGGGCGTCCACCGCGGTGTTCTTCCCGGTGGCCTGCTCGGGGGACATGTACTGCGGCGTCCCCATGAGGACGGCGTCCTGCGTGCGCAGCGACTGGCTCCCGCGGATCTTCGAGATGCCGAAGTCCAGGACCTTCACCCGGGTGGGCACGTCTTCCTCCGGCGTGCAGAGGAAGACGTTGTCCGGCTTCAGATCCCGGTGGACGACGCCCGCGCGGTGCGCCGCCTGCAGCGCCGAGCCGATCTGCCGGGTGATCGCCATCGCCTCGTCGAGCTGCAGCCGCCCGGACGCGAGCCGGCCGGCGAGCGTCTCACCCTGCAGGTACTCGAGGACGATGTAGGGCTGCCCGGTGGGCAGGGTGTTGAAGTCGAGCACCTCGACGATGTTGGGGTGCCCGAGCCGGGAGGCGATCTCCGCCTCGCGCCGGAACCGCTGGAGCATCTCGTCGCCCCCGGCCGCCGCATCGAGCAGCACCTTCACCGCGACGTGCTTGCCGGGGAGCCTCAGGTGCTCGGCCGCCCAGACCGCGCCCATGCCGCCGCGCCCGATGAGGGCCTGGATGCGATAGGTCTCGCCCAGGACTGCGCCCACGTCGAGGAGGGGGTCGGTCACTTGGCCGGGCAGTCTATCAGCCCGCCCCGGGGGGCCGGATCAGCCTGGGGATCAGCCTGAGGACGGCTTCTTGGCGGTCTTGGAGACCGTGTTCGGTCGGGCCGACTTTGCGGGCGCCAGCTGCCCACCCATGACCAGGGCGTAAGCCCGGGCGAACTCGGGGCCGAAGAGGATGCGGAGCGCCTGCTCCTCGTCTCCCAGCCCTCGCCACACCTCGGAGAAGCGCCGCCAGCGCGTCCACAGCACCGCCGGCCAGAGGTAGGCCAGACCCGATTGCCCGCCGCTCGAACCCGGGCTGGCGGGCGGTCGGCCGAGGAGGGCGGGATCCAGCTCCTCCAGGAGCGCCTTCACCCCTTCCCGCGTCCCGCTCAGCAGCGCGACCTGGTGGAACATCACCTCTCCGAAGCCGGCCTTGAGGTCGTCGAGGTGCGCTGCCCCGCTCGGCGCCGGATCGAGGAGCAGGTGCAGCAGCTCCTTCGGCGTGCGCGCGCGCCGCACCGCGGTGTCCGAGGTGATGGTCCGGACGGCGATCTGGTTGCCGAACTCGGCCTGCCCGCGGCGCAGCTCGATGAAGGAGGTGGCGAAGGTCTCGAGCAGCTCGCCGAGGCGATCGAGGAAGCCGTCGACCTCCTCCGGGGTGTCGAGGCGGCGCTCGGCGGCGCCGTACGCGCTCGCGAACACCGAGAGCAGCCGGTCCGCCGGGCCCTGTCCGACGCGGAGGGCACCGGGGTCCGCGGGCCCGGTCCCGGCGAACGCGCGGAACTGCTCCTCCTGGTAGAGCGTGGGCATCTGCCGCTCGAGCACCTCGGCCAGTCCAGCTCGCTGCGCGAGCGGCAGTTGCCCCGCCTTGCCCTGGAGCGTCTCGTACAGCTTGCGCCACGCCTTCCGGTACTCGACGTAGAGCGGATACGCGGCCGCCGCCACGTCCTGGGCCAGCGTCTCCTCCGTCCCCGGGCGGGCAGCGAGGTCCTGCTCCAAAGCGCCGTGGAGCAGGTCCACGTCGAGCAGCGTCGCCCCGGGGTCGGGGGCCTGCGCGAAGGAGGAGACCTGGACCCGCGCCGGCGCCGAGGCAGGAGGCGGGGTCGCGACCGCGGTCGCCGGAAAGGGCGTGGGGGCGGGCGTCGTACCCTGGCGGGCCGGCGCGCTCACCGGGGAGACGAACTGCGTCGGGGGGGCGGGGATGCGGCCGCCGGCCACGACCGGCGTGGGCCCGGGCGATGCCGGGGTCGGGGTCGGCGTGGGCGCGGGGACGGCGCGGACGTCCTGGGTCATCAGCCGGAACTGCGTCCGGTCCCGGTTCTGGAGCGGCGCGCCGGCGCTGCTCACGCGCTGGAGGTGGAGGCGGAGGTCTCCGATCCGCAGCTCCGAGGCGTCCTTCAGCGTGACCGGGACGTTGCTCTCGATGCGCACCCCGTCCACGTGGGTGCCGTTGGTGCTGCCGAGATCGATGATCTGGATGCGCTCCGGATCGAAGCGGAGCACCGCATGGGACAGCGAGACGTACCCCTCCTGGAGGCTCAGCTCGTTCAGCGCATTGCGGCCGATGCGCACCGGCGAACGCTGGAAGGTGTGCTCGGTGAACTGGTGTGTGGCACAGTTCTCGACGCGGACGGAGAGCATGCGCGCGGGGCCTCGATCGGAGACTACACAGAGTTCAGGCGTTTCGAGCACCGCGTCTGCCACCGGAGCCGTTCCGTGAGGTCGCATGCGTCAGCTTGACCTCGAGGTGCCCGTCCCGGCCGACCGGGCCGAGCTCCTGGCTGACACCGCCGGGAAGCTGGGGGTCAGCCTCTCGGAGCTGCTGACCTCCTCGGCCGCGGCCTACGCCCGGAAGGCAACCGGAGGAGCCACGCCCCGCGGCACCTCGGCGCTTCGCCGCACGACGGGATGGGGTGCTCGCCCACCCGAGGGGCCACAGACCGAGCGCATCCCGGTGCGCCTCGGTCCGGACGTGCTCGACCTCATCGAGTCGGCGCGCCGCTCGGTGCGCTGGGAGGACGCCGACGGTACCACCGCCCCGGTCACGCTCGAGGAGTACGTGCTTGGCGCGGCCGAGCGGATGATCAAGAGCGGGTCCGCCCCGACCCGCAAGCCGGCGGGAGAGACGAGCGCGGGGCCGGCGTCCGCCTCCCCGACCCCTCCGGTGCCCCGCCCCGTGCCGCCCCCCATCCCGCACCTGCGCTGGATCCTGGCCGGCGCCGGCGGGCTGACGGCGCTCTTCCTCGTCCTGGCGGTGGTCCTGGCGCTGAACCGCCGCGCCACGCCCCGTCCGGGCGCTCCGACGCCGCCCCCCCAGACAGCGGAGATTCCGCTGCTGCCTCCGCCCGGAAAGGCCGCGCCCCCGGCCGAGGCCTCACCGGTGGACCCGGGCCGTGCTGGCGAGGCGGTCTCGCGCTGGGAGCGGCAGGCCGACGTCACCCGCCCGCGTGGCGGGCCCGACCACACCGGGCAGATCGACGACATCCTCGCGGGGCACCTCGGGGGCAGCTCGCGCGAGGACCCGTACGCCGCTGCCATCCAGGCCGCGGTCAAGGACGTCGCCGACCTGTACCCGGTCCCCCCGGCGCTGGTGAAGGCGGTGATCCGCCGCGAATCGGCATTCAACCCGCGGGCGCGGTCGCGGGTGGGGGCCATCGGGCTGATGCAGCTCATGCCCTTCAACGCCCGGAAGGTCGGCCTGCGCGAGTCGGAGCTCTGGGACCCCGAGCGCAACATCCTCGGGGGGACGCGGCTCCTCGCGGCGCTGCTGCGCTACTACAACGGTGACATGGTCGCGGCGCTCGCCGCGTACAACGCGAAGCCGCGGAACCCCTTCGCCCCCCTCCCGAAGAACGGGGAAACGCCGGAGTACGTGACCATGGTGCTCCGGTACTACGACGAGTACACCCGGGCCCCCGGCACCGGCCTGGGGGGTCGTTCCGGTTCACCCTGAGCGGAATCGGATGTGTCGGGGCACCCCCCTCCGTCGCCTCCGGCGTTGAAACGCCCCTCGAGGCCAGGTCAACTGTCCGGCCCGAGGCAACGCTCCAGCACCGGAAGGACCCGTGTCGCTCCAGCCCGGCACGCTGATCGGCCGCTACGTGGTGGTGAGAAAGCTCGCCGAGGGCGGGATGGCGGAGATCTTCCTCGCCGCCGCCCAGGGCCCCGAGGGCTTCGAGAAGGAGGTCGTCATCAAGCGGATCCGCCCGGGATTCGCGACCGACCCCTCCTTCATCCAGATGTTCGTCGAGGAGGCGAAGGTGGTGAGCCGCCTCAACCACGCGAACATCGTCCAGATCATCGACTTCGCGCGCCACGAGGAGACCTACTACCTCGCGATGGAGTACGT
>CAZDSB010000398.1:0-2613 GCA_964507515.1 uncultured Myxococcaceae bacterium | reverse complement strand
CGGGGTGGACCTCGATCAGGATCCGCTCGGGCCCCGCTACCAGGTGGGCCTCGTGCCGCAGGAGGTGAACTTCGATCCCTTCTTCACGGTGCGCGAGTCCCTGCAGATCCAGCTCGGCTACTACGCACGGCCGCCGGACGAGGCGCGCATCCGCGAGGTGCTCGAGGCGCTCAGCCTCACCGACAAGGCGAACGCCCAGACGCGTGCCCTCTCCGGCGGCATGAAGCGGCGGCTCCTCATCGCGAAGGCCCTGGTGCACCGGCCGAAGCTGGTGTTCCTCGACGAGCCCACCGCCGGCGTGGACGTGGAGCTCCGCCGGGACCTCTGGGCCTACGTCCGCCGGCTCCGGAGCGAGGGGACGACGGTCATCCTCACCACCCACTACCTCGAGGAGGCCGAGGAGCTCGCCGACCGGGTGGGGATCATCAACTCGGGGAGGCTGCTCCTCGTCGAGGACAAGGTGTCACTGCTCCGGCGCATGGGCGAGAAGCGGGTGCGGATCACCTTCTCCGGGCCGGTGGGTCCGCTGCCGGCCGGGCTCGACGGCAAGGCCGTGGTCGCCGAGGACCGGCGCTCCCTGGTGGTCACCGAGCGGAACGGAACGCCGAGCGCCGGCGAGGTGCTCCAGGAGCTGTACCGGAACGGCTTTCCGGTGATGGAGGTCGACACCCGGGCCAGTCGCCTCGAGGACGTGCTGATCGAGATCCTCCACGGCGGCGGCGGGGCCCAGGCATGAACGTCACCGGCCTCCGGACCCTCTTCTCGAAGGAGGTGCGCCGCTTCCTCCGGGTCCCCGGACAGACGGTGCTCAGCCCGCTCATCTCCACGACGCTCTACTTCGTCGTGTTCGGCGTGAGCCTCGGCGGCCGGATGGAGGAGGCGACGGGTCAGCCCTATCTGCCCTTCATCGTTCCCGGCCTGGTGTTTCTCGGCCTGGCGAACAACGCCTTCCTCAACAGCAGCAGCTCGCTGTTCATCATGAAGATCCAGGGAACCATCGTGGACGTCCTGGTGGCGCCTCTCGGGCCTGGCGAGTTCCTCCTCGGGTTCGTGGGTGGCGGAATGGTGCGCGGCCTCGCGGTGGGTCTGCTCACCTGGGCGGTGGCGCTGGTGTTCGCAGGGTTCCAGCTCGCCCATCCGCTCGCGACGTTCGGCTTCCTGCTGGGGACCGCGTACGTCTTCTCGGTGCTGGGGCTGATCGCGGCGGTGTGGGCCGAGAAGTTCGAGCAGATCAACTTCTTCCCCACCTTCGTGATGCTCCCGCTCACCTTCCTCGGTGGCGTCTTCTACAGCATCAGCCGGCTGCCCGAGCCGTGGCGCACGCTGAGCCACTTCAACCCGATGGTCTACATGGTGGAGGGCCTGCGCTACGGGATGCTGGGGACGAGCGCGCTCCCGCCAGGCATCGGCGCGCTGATCCTGCTGCTGCTCGCGCTGCTGGCGACGGCGGTGACGTACGCGCTGCTCGCGCGCGGCTACAAGCTCAAGCAGTGAAGCCTCGTCAGCCCCGCCGGCGGTCCACGTCGGAGAGGAAGCGGCGAACGATGGACGCGACCTCCTCGGGCTGGTCGAGCTGCGGCCAGTGGCTGGTGTCCTCGATGAAGACGTTGGGGAGCTCGGGGACGGCGCTGCGCATCGACAGGGGACCATCGAAGGTGCGCACGGTGACGAGCAGCTTCGGACCGGGAAAGCGCCGGATGACGGTCGGGTCGAAGCCGAGCATCGTCTCCATCGAGGCGACGTAGGTCTCGCGCGGGGTGAGGCCCAGCGTCGCGAGCACGTGCTGCCGCGTCTCGGGCCGGGCGTCGTGGAGGATCTGCTCGAACCACGCGCGGCTCGACGCGCGGAACCGGTCGGGGGCCATGCTCGCGCGCCAGGCGGCGATCTCGTGCTCTGGGAGGGTCCGGATGTCCCCCGCGGGGTCGAGGAGAACGACCCCCGCGAACCGGTCGGGGTAGCGAGCGACGGCCTCGGTGGCGACGGCCCCGCCGTAGCTGTGTCCGACGAGGACCGGGCGGCCCAGCTCCGTGCCCGAGGCGACGGCGACCACGTCCGACGCCATCTCGGCGAGCGACCGCCGGCCGTCGTGGGGCTGGCCGGACTCACCGTGTCCGCGCTGGTCGAACGCGACGACTGTCCGGTCCGTGGCCAGCAGCGGGAGGACCGCGTGCCAGTGGCTGCGGTCCGCGCCCCCGCCGTGGACGAGGAGCACCGGTGTGCCCGCGCCGCTTCCGGTCTTCTCCACCCGCAGTCGCCCCGCGCCTCCGTCGACCCAGTCCATGTCGGGCGAGGACGCTATGCCCGGAGAGAGGGCGGCCGCCACAGGAACGAGGAGCGTGTTACAGGACGCCCTCGTCGATGCTGGCCGCGCGTCCGCACATCGAGCCCCGCCACGTGCTCGGGGCCGACTCCGTGGTGGTGAGCGAGATCTATCTCTCGCTGCAGGGCGAGTCGTCCCACCAGGGGCTGCTCTGCAGCTTCGTGCGGCTGACCGGGTGCCATCTCCGCTGCCGCTGGTGCGACTCGGCGTTCGCCTTCCGGGGCGGGACGCGGATGGCGGTGTCCGACGTGGTCGAGCGGGTGAAGGCGCTGGGCTCGCCGCGGGTGGAGGTG
>CAZDSB010000397.1:0-9480 GCA_964507515.1 uncultured Myxococcaceae bacterium | reverse complement strand
ATCCTCGCCGACCTGCAGGAGTTCTCCTACAAGGAGATCGCGGAGATCCTCGACGTTCCGGTGGGAACGGTGATGAGTCGACTCTTCCGTGGACGGAAGGCGCTCCAGAGATCTCTTCGGGATTACGCGGCCGGTCAGGGTGTTGTCCCCGCCGAGACACCCGAGGCCCCAGAGGCCCCGGTCGACCTGGGCGCGTACCGTCGTCGCCGTTCGGCCTGACGGGCCCTTCCAGGTCGGTCGCTGGCCAGATCGGGGATTCCCGGGCTAGACATCTGCCCGAGCCCCGCGGGGCCGCCATGACCTGCCAAGAACTCGACCCGCTCATCTATCCGTACCTGGACGGCGAGCTAGACGAGGCAGAGCGCGGGCACCTCGAGAGTCACGCGGCGAGCTGCGCAGGCTGCCGGGCACGGCTCTCGCGGGAAGCGGCATTCCAGGGGGCGTTGCGACGCAGCGCGCAGATGCGCACCCGGGCCCCTGCTCCAGAGGCGCTCCGGGCCATGCTCCGTGCCGGCATCCACCGGGAGAGCCGGCGGGTGCAGATCCTCTCCTGGGCACGCTGGGGCGGCCTGGCGATCGCCGCCGCCACCGCGGGCGTCATCTACCTCGACCTGCGACCCGGCCACCGGGAACAGCTGCTCGAGGACGCCGCCGCCCGTTACCAGCGCCGGCTCCCGTTCGAGGTCACCACCGCCAGCCGCGCCGACGTCGAGCGCTGGGTGGGTGACCAGATGAGCACCCGCGTCCCGCTCCCGCACGTGGCCGGCGCGACCATCGCCGGTGCCCGCCTCTCGAACCTGCGCGAGCACGAGGCGGCCTACGTCGTCTACGAGCTCCAGCCCTCCGAGCGGAGCGGCACCGACCGCCGCCTGGGCCTCTTCGTCATCGAGGATCCCGAGCGCGAGATCCCGTCCGTCGGCGCGTGGCCGCAGGTGGGCGTCCGGAACGTCCGGGGCTTCAGCATCGCCAGCTGGCGCTCGGGTGGGCTCGTGTACGAGCTGGTCTCGGACATGGACGAGGCCGACCTGCGGCGGACGCTGCGCGACATCGACCCGACCGCCCCGGCGAGCCCACCGCCCGAGGTGGTTGCGCCGAGGCAGCTGCCGATGCTGCCGATCCCGCCGCAGAATCCGGCCCTCCAGCTGATTCCCGCGGGATTCCAGAACTGAAGATTGCTCGACATGGGCGCGTGGCCGTAGCCTTTTGGCTTCGCCGATGCCGACCCACGTCCTGATCGTCGAGGGAGACACCGCCCTTTCCAGCCGTCTCCGCTCGGCGCTCCAGCAGCGCGGGCACACCGTCGAGGAGACCACCGACGGCCGCAGCGTCATCGACGTCGTGCGCCGCCGGCCGCCCGGGGCGGTGGTCCTGGCGGTGGAGCTGCCCGGCGGCCAGAACGGCTACCTCCTCGTCGGCAAGCTCAAGAAGGACGAGGGCCTCAAGTCCATCCCGGTCATCATCGTGGGGAACCCCGAGGGCTTCGAGGCGCACGCCCGGCTGAAGAACCGGGCCGACGAGTACCTACCGAAGCCGCTCGACATCCCGAGGGCAGTCGCGGCCGTGGCCCGCCTCTCGGGCTCCTCGGAGGAGACGCCGCTGGTGCTCGAGGAGGAGGCCACGGTCTCCGGCGATCCGGACCTGGACCTCATCGACGCCGCGTTCGACGACGCGCCGGCGCCACCGCCGCCCGCCCCCGTCCGGGCCGCGCCCCCTCCACCGCCCCCTCCCGCCCGGAAGTCGCCCGCTCCTCCGCCGCCTCCGCCAGCCCGGCCGCCGCGAGCGCCCGCGGGGACCGAGGCCGAGGACGACTTCTCCGGGCTCACCGCCGAGGAAGGTCCGACGGTGGTCCAGTTCACCGACCCGGCCGGCGCGCCGGAGATGGCCGCGGGGGCGGCTCCCGAGGACGCGGACGGGCTGGTGACGCACCCCGGCGAGGGCGAATCGACCGAGGACGCGCAGGCCCGGGCCTTCGCTGCCGAGGTGGAGGCGGCGAAGCAGCACCTGAGCGAGCCGCTGGCCGGGAGTCAGGATGGATACGGCGAGGGCGACGAGCTGATGCGGCTCCGCTCCGAGCTCCACGCCGCCGAGCAGCTGGTGGGTGACCTCCGTGACCAGCACGCCCAGGCCGAGCAGCGCGAGCTGGAGCTCAAGGCCGAGCTGTCGCGGAGAGACTCCCAGCTGAAGGCGCTCCAGACCCGGCTCGACCAGGCGGTCCAGGAGCGGCGGCGCCTCGAGCAGGCCCTGCAGGGCGGGCCCGGCGCGGACGAAGCCCGGCGGGCGCTGGAGGAAGAGCTGGCCGCCGCGCAGCGCGATCTCGAGCTGAACCGCGCCCACGCAGAGGGCGCGGAGAGCCAGGCACAGGACATGCGCGCGCGCGCCGAGGCGGCGGAGACCGAGCTCGCCCAGCTGCGCGAGCAGCAGGCCTCCGCGCCGTCGGCGACGCCCGAGGAGCTCGAGTCGCTCCACGCCCGTGTGGCCGAGATGGAGGAAGAGACGCGGAAGAACCGCGACCGCGTCACCCGGCTCTACGCGCGGCTGAAGGCCGAGGAGCGCGCCCGGGAGAAGGCCTTGAAGGCCGTGACGGTCGCGACCCAGCTCCTCGCCGAGACTCCCGCGCCGGAGCAGGAAGCGTCGCTCGACCCGGTCGCCGGCGAGCCGGAGCCCGGCACGGACGAGCCCGCCGTCGCCTGAGTGAGCCGCGCCGCACGGCGACTCACTTCTCCTCTTTCTTCGGCGCGTTCTTCTTCTCGATCATCTTCCGCGCCAGCAGCTGCACGCCGGAGGGGACGTTCTTGTTCCTCGCCAGGTCCTTCACCTCCGCCTCGCGGAGCTGGGACAGGAACTTCATCGCCACCGGCAGCGGGACCTTGGGGTTCTTGGTGAGCGCCAGCTTCACCCGGTAGTCCTTCAGCCACTCGCGGTTGTTGCAGACGACGCGGAGCACGTCGTCCTGCGCAGCGCGGTTGTTCGCGACCGCGAGGATCTCGCCGTCGGTGATCTTCGGGCTGCGGATCACCGCCACCGATACGAGCTTGTTGCTGTCGCGGAGGAGGTAGCTCCGGGCCTCCTTGTTGCCCTTGGTGGCCAGCTTGATCTTCTCCGCGATGCTCATCTTCATGATCCGCTGGGCGAGGGTGAGCCGCCTTCCCTCCTCCATCGGCGGGGCGTTGTCGTCTCCGAGCTCGGTGAACTCCTCGATGACCTCGTCGGCGGTGGGCCCGAGATCGGGCGGCGCCTCGGCCGCCTCCGGCCCGAAGATGCGCACCCGCGCGGCCCGGATCTGCGGCACGTCCGCGAGAATCAGCCCGGAGCGGACGCAGAAATCGCAGACCCCATCGATGAGCGCGGGACCGCAGCTCGGATTGAGGCACAGCTGCCGAACGACGTCCTCGTGCCGGAGCAGCCGCAGCTGGTTCTGGGAGATGATCTCCGCCGTCCGCATCCCGCACACCGCGGCCGCCCGGGCCACCGCCTCGTCGGGGGTCGACGCGTTGAGCACCAGCATCTCGGCGTACACGTCCTGCCGCGCGAACTGATCCAGGAACCACCCGAGCACCGGCGGGTCGACCTCCTCGTCCCGCAGCGCCGAGCTGAGGATGCGGTCGGGGAGCTTGACTGCCGACTCAAGCGCCGTCGCGCGCACCTTCTCGTCCGCATCCGTGGTGAGCAGGAACAGCGCGGTGATCATGTCCGGCGGCGGCAGCGGGACCAGCGCCTTCGCCGCCATCATCCGCAGCGGGATGGGCGAACCCGGATCCACGTGCTTCTTGAGCGTCGGAGAGAGGTCAAGCATGGCCGTGGTTCCGCTCGTGGATGATGCGCAGCCCCTCGAGGGTGAGGAACTCGTCGACCTCCTGGATGCATCTGGACTCGCCGGCGATGAGGCTCGCCAGTCCGCCGGTTGCCACCACCCGGACCGGGAACCCCAGCTCGCGGGTCATGCGTTCGCAGATGCCGTCCACCATGCCCACGTAGCCGAAGACCAGGCCCGATTGCATCGAGTGCACGGTGTTCTTCCCCACCACCGCCGGTGGACGCGCGAACTCGACCCGCGGCAGCTTGGCCGCGTTCTGGAACAGGGCCTCCATCGAGATGGTCACCCCGGGGCAGATGCTCCCTCCCAGGTACTCGCCCTTGGGGTTCACCGCGTCGAAGGTCGTCGCCGTGCCGAAGTCGACGACGATGAGGCCGCCGTGGTGCTTCTCGTAGGCCGCCACCGCGTTCACCACGCGGTCGGCGCCCACCTCGCGCGGGTTGTCGTAGAGGATCGGCATTCCGGTCTTCACCCCGGGGCCCACGAACAGCGGCGCGACCTTGAAGTAGCGCTGGCTCATCTGCTCCAGCGAGAACTGCATCGGCGGGACGACGCTGGAGACCGCCAGCGCCTTGATCCCCTCGGCCGAGATTCCGGCCCACTGGAGCACCTGGCGGATCCACAGCCCGTACTCGTCCGCGGTGCGCCGCGAATCGGTGGCCAGGCGCCAGTGGTCCAATAGCCGCAGACCGTCGAAGACTCCCAGCACGGTGTTGGTGTTTCCGACGTCGATGGTGAGCAGCATCGGGGTGTACCTGGTCAGCGGTCGGGGTCGGAGTCAAGCGTCCGAAAGACTCATCGGACGCGCGACCGGACCTGCTCCACGTCTCCGGCGAGCACCCGCTCCAGGGCGTCCTCGGTCCGGAGCAGGAGCGCCCCGTCGGTGTCGATGTCCTCGGCCACGCCCCGGAGCTCGCGCCGCTCGGCCTTGACCAGGACCTCCTGGCCGAGCGTGGACGACAGCTCGCGCCAGCGCTCCCGGACCGGCGCGAACCCTTCCTGCTCGTGCGTGTCCAGCCACCGCTCGAGCGTCCTCAGCAACCGCGCGAGGAACCCGGCCCGGTTCACCTTCCGGCCCAGGACCCGGGCGACGCTGGTGGCGACCTCGGCGACCTCGGGCGGGAAGTCGGCCGAGCTCGCGTTGAGGTTGACCCCGATGCCGAGCACGACGAAGTGCACCCGGTCCGCCTCGGCCGACAGCTCGGTGAGGATCCCGGCGATCTTCTTCACCCCCGCCTGGAGGTCGTTCGGCCACTTGATGCTCGCCCTCACGCCCTCGGCCAGGAGTGTCTCGGCCACGGCGACCGCGGCGAGCAGGGTGAGCTCGGGGGCACGCTGCGGAGGAAGCTCGGGGCGGAGCACCAGCGAGACGTAGAGGTTCTTCCCGGGCGGAGAGGCCCAGGACCGTCCACGCCGGCCCCGGCCGGCGGTCTGCGTCTCGGCGACCACCAGCTCGCCATGCTCGGCGCCCTCCGCGGCGAGGCGGAAGGCGTGCTCGCTGGTGCTGCCGATCGAGTCGAAGGCATGCACCGCCCGGCCGAGGTCGTGCGTCTCGAGCAGCGGGACGATCTCCAGGCCGGTCAGCCGATCCGGGACACGGACCAGCCGGTAGCCGCGCGAGGGGACGGCCTCGATGGCGTAGCCCCGGTCGCGCAGGGCGTTCACGACCTTCCACACCGCGGTCCGAGACAGCCCGAGCTTGCCCGAGAGGGCCTCGCCGGAGGCGAAGTCGGTGCCCGACTCCAGCAGCATCTCGAGCACGAGCTGGGCGTTGGTCGCGTCCTGGCGATCGAGGGGTACCATCGGGAGGTCGGGCCGGCGGGAGAGTAGCATCCCGGTGCCACACCCCCGGCCGACCCTCAGTTTCTCGGCGCGACCTGGTAGGCGGTCAGGAGGAGCTCCGCGGTGGGGGCGCTCTTCGTGCCCTCCTCCAGCGCCGTCCGGACCCGGACGATGCCCACGCCCGCGGCGAAGGTGACCCGGTTGACCAAGAGGCGGCCCGGCGTCCTCGGATCGGCCAGGGTGCGGCTTTCGACCTCGACGCAGTCCGGGAACTTGCCCGCCGGCGCCTCGCAGGGGGCGTGGACGGAGAGGACCTTGTAGTGCTCGGCGGACCCGGGGGCGATGACGCTGGTCCAGGTGGCGCCCACGGAGAGCGGCTCGTGGAGGAGATAGCGCACCTGGTCGCGCACGCCCTCCCGGTCCACCCGGAGCGTCCGGCCGTCCCCATCGACGTAGTTGCCGTCGCGGAAGGCGACCACCTCCACCCGGCGGGTGGAGTGTTCGCCCAGGTAGGTGGCCGCGTAGGTCCAGGTGTTGCCCACCGCGAGCGGGAAGTAGCGCGCCGACTCGGGGAGCTTCGCGTCGCTGGTCGCGGTGGCGGCGGCCGTCGCCGGGAATGGACCGGCCTCGTGCGCGCACCCGAGCAGCCCGGCTGCGAGCACCCACCACCGGGGGAAGGTCACCGAGTCTTTCCTCCGGGAGCGAGGCTCGCGTTCCTCGAGGGACCGGACGGCCCGGCGCGGCGGCCGTGCCGCTCCATCTCCTCCAACGCCTGCTTCGCAGCGTCGCGCACCGCGGGCTGATCGTGGCCCTGGGCCATCGTGTAGAGGTACGCCTCGGCCTCCTCCCCGCCGATGGCGCCGAGCGCGTAGACCAGCTCGCGGAGGAACCCCGGATCCTTGCCCCGGCTGATCTCGATCAG
The DNA here is from genome assembly GCA_964507515.1 of uncultured Myxococcaceae bacterium. Taxonomy (GTDB): domain Bacteria; phylum Myxococcota; class Myxococcia; order Myxococcales; family Myxococcaceae; genus RPRB01. Next base: position 2,962 of record CAZDSB010000397.1, on the reverse strand, counting down.
CTCGGGCACGGCCTCGCGGGCCTGCAGCTCGACCAGCCCCCCGATGGCCCGGCGCACCTCGAGCGGGTCGTCGCCGCGCAGGCGCTCGACCAGAGCGGGGATGGCGGCCCGGTTCCGTCGCGCGACGAGCGCGGAGATGGCGGCGTCACGCACCAGCGGGTCCTGGGCCCGGAGATCCTTCGCCAGCCGGGCATCGTCCCGCTTCCGGGCGTCGAGCTGTACCCGCGCCTCCTTCACCAGCCGGTCCATGACCTGGTCAAGCGCGCGGCGGGCGGCCTCCTGCCGGCTCTCGAGCGCCTCGCCTTCCACCGGCTGAGCACGCGTGGCCTGCAAGGCGATGCGCTCCACCCCGTCGTCGCTGTTGCGGCGGATGCCGAGCGAGGCGGTGACCTCCTCCGTTCCCGGCAGCCCGGTGGCGTTCGCCTGCTCCTGGACGGCGTCCACCTCCAGGGTGATGCGCACGGCGCCCTCTCCCCCGCGGCTTGTCGGGTCGAGCAGCTTGAATCCGCGGTCCGGCACGAGACGGGTCGAGAGCTCCGCCTGCAGCTGCGCCGGGGTGAGCGCCAGGACCTGCGCCTCGGCCAGCGAGGCGGCGACGACCTCCACGCGCTCGACCGGCGTCGGCGGCGGCTTGCACCCGGCAAGCAGCACCAGCCCGGCAGCAAGGGACGCGGTCCTCAGCACGGTTCCGGAGTCTAACAAGCGGACCCGGGGCGCGGCTGCGCCGTCCGCTGTCCCGACGGCTCAGCCCTGTTCCGGGGCCGAGGACTGCCCGCCACCCGACGGTGTCTCGGAGGCAGCCGATGCCGGCTCCTGCCGCTCGGGTGGGTTGTCCCCACCCCCCTGTCCTCCGGAGGACCCCTCCGCGGGGGCTGCCGTGGAGCCGGACTCGCCGCCCGGCGCTCCCGGTGCGCCCTCACGGCCACGACCCCGCCGACCTCGACGACGACGACGTCGCCGGCGACGCTCGCCCGCGGCGGCCTCGCCCGCAGCACCCTCGGCGGCGGCAGCGCCCTCGCCAGCGGCAGCACCCTCGGGCCCGGTCTCCTCCGGACCTTCGTCGTCGCCCTCCTCCTCGACGCCCTGCTCATCGTCCTCGGGAGAGGCTTCGGCGCGCTCGGGGGGCTCGCTCGGCTCGGCGCGTTCCTCTCGCTCCTCACGCTCCCGGTGTCGCTCCTCGCGGCGACGGCGCGACTCCTCGGCGCCACGTGCCGCGTCCTCGAAGAAGGCGCGATCCAGCTCGAACAGCTCGAGCGACACGACGCGGACGCCGCTGTGTGACTCGAGGAACTTCTCCGCCAGACCCTCGCCGGCCCAGACGTGCACCGGCGCACCGTTCAGCGCCTCGGTGCGGGCGTCGCTGCGGAGGTCGCCGGTGGCGATGAGCAGCGAGCAGTGCGCCGATTGGTGCTGGAGGTCGCGGCGACAGTCCTGGACGCTGCGGCGATCCACCGGACCGTTCCCGCGATGGATCCGGATCGCCCAGCGCAGCTCGAGGCTTCCGTCCTTGCGGCGCGCGGTGACCAGCGGTCCGTGGTTGCCACGCTTGGCGACCTTGACCTCCCGGAAGTGGAGCGCGTGGAGCATCTTCACGCACGCCTTCTCGAGGGTTCCGGGATCCAGCGAGGCGAGGTGCGAGCGGAGGGCGCGCGCCGTCGCTCGCCGCGCCTCCTTGACGGCGCTCTTGGCGGCGTGGACCAGCCCATCGTCAGCCAGCGGCTCCTCAGCCGCGGGCGCCGGCGCGTGGCGAAGAGCGATGCGCCCCTCGGTGAACGGAAGATCGAGCGCCCTGGCGAAGGCGGCCTGGACCTCGGCGACCGGAAGGTCGTCGTGCTCGAGCATCAGCGCGCCGGTCGGGTCGAGCGCGAAGTTCGGGCGGCGACCCGCGTCGATGCGGCGCTGGTTCTCCTCGGCAAGGCTGGTGAGCAACGCCTCGGGCTGCAGCTCGTCGGAGGCGAGCTGGCGCTCGCGGGCCAGGCGGAGGACCTCGGACGGCGCGAGCGGGGCATCGGCCTCGCCGAGCAGCTCGAACGCGACCTCGGGGATGGGCGGGTAGCGGCGCTTCTTGCCCCGCTCCTCCTCGTCATGACGGCGCCGGCGCTCCTGACGGCCGATGCCACGGACGTTGTCACCCCGCGGCTCGGGGTGCCGCTCGACCGGGCGAAGCGGGGGCAGCCCCTCCTCGGGGTGCTCGTAGGGAGCGGACATCGCCTCCAGGGCGGCGACGTCCTCGGGAAGCCCCCAGTCGGTGAGGGCAAAGGTCTCGGGTCCGGTGACGGTGACACGGCGATCGCGGGCGCGTCGGGCCATCGCCGCCAGACGGGACAGCATCGTCTGTTCCGGCGTCTTCCCGACGTGGCTGAGGAGGCCCTGGGCGATCGACCGCTCGGTGATCTCGACCGAGTTGAGCGGCTGGCCGGCAGCCTCCAGGACCCGGAGCGCGGCCTCGTAGAAAGTCATTTGGGCGCGGGAAGGTAGCGGGATGGGTGTCCCCGGTCAATCTTGCGGCGCAGGGGTTGCGGGTGGCTCAAGCAGGGCAACACAGCTCGCGATGTCTTGCGTGTTCATCGAGGCGCTTCGGGACTCTTTGGCGGCCCTGCCAGCAGCAGCTCGCGCGCCTCGCGGAGCTTCTCGACGGCGATCTCGACTGAGGGACTCAGCTGACGCAACCTCTCGAGCCCTGGCTCCTCGAGGCTGCGCGCAAGCACGTCCAGGACTTCGAGGATCCCAGCAAGTCGCTCGGTGATCGGGCTCACCCACCCCAGGAGCTCTCCCTCGAGAGGACCCTCTTCTCCCGAGGCGCTCTTCTCGAAAGTCGCCCCCGCCAAGAGCGCGTGAAGGTCCCTCCAGTCGGCAGCGAGGCCCCACGGTGCCCAGACGAGCCTGTCCGGACGCTCCCCGGCGGTACGCGGGCGAGCGGTCTCCGCGATGATCCGTTCGTTGAGGCCGTCCCGGACCGTGT
>CAZDSB010000396.1:0-9525 GCA_964507515.1 uncultured Myxococcaceae bacterium | reverse complement strand
GTGCCGGTGGTGAACTTCACGCCGACCCGCTGGGTCTCCCACTCCATCGACAGGGTGCCCTTCTCCTCGTCGAAGTCGATGATGGTGAAGGCAAGCCGCTCCCGCAGCGGGATGGTGGTCGCGGTGGCCGGAACGCGGAGCGCGTCCTCGCTCTGCTTGTACTCGTCCGAGCCGGCCTGCTCGAGATTCTTGCTGAGGATGAAGGTCCAGCCCGATTTCTGCGGGAGGAGGAACACGCAGTAGCTGCCGGCCGCGAGTGGCTTGCCCTCGATGGAGATCGGAGTGGAGACGGTCAGCTTGGTGCACTCGTTGGCGCCGGCGCGCCAGACCTTGTCGAAGGGAACGACCTCGCCCCAGATGTTCCGGCCCTTCACCCCGGGGCTCGAGAAGGCGACGGTGATGTCGGTCAGTCCGACGGTCTGGGTCACCGACCCCTTGGGGCTGGGGCGAGGAAGGTCGAGCTTCGTCGTGGCCTGGGCGAGGGCAGCGCCGGCAGAGAGCGTGACGAGAACGAGGACGGCGCGACGGATGCGACGCTGCACGAGGGTTGCCTCCGGGAGAGTTCGAGGGCGCGGAGCATAGGCCAGGCGCCCATCCGGAAGGCGTCCGAACTCACTGGCAGATGTGGCTGCAGCTCGACGGGCTCACGTTGTTCGTGACGTCGGTGCAGGACTCGTTGGCGTAGTCGTTGATGCAGGTCGCGGCATTGGAGGCGTTGTAGCTGGTCCCGCTCGCACAGGCCGACCCGGCGGAGTTGCAGTTTCCGGAGAGCGCCGTGGCGCACGCCGAGCTGCTCCCGTAGGCCTGTGCCGACCCCGTCGGGTTGCACTGGAAGAGCTTGTTGCAGAGCGTGGTGAAGACGTCCTTGCACGCCGCGACCGGGTCGGAGGTGTTGTTGTTCGAGCCGCCACAGCCGGCGAGCGCGATGGCGAGGAGGAGGGGAAAGCGGTTGCGATGCATGGGACTGCTCCTTTCAGCGGGTCGACGTCGGGTCCAAGTGCAATCGGCAGCTGACGTCCGAGTTCATGTCCACCGACACGCTGGTCCCGGTTCCCGTGCACCCTCCGGTCCAGCTGAAGTCGTACGTCTGTGTCGGCACGCCGCAGGGCGTGGCCAGGAGGGTGACGGTCGTTCCTCTGGAAAACCGCGCGGAGAGGGTATTCGCTCCTCCGCCGCACTCGTCGATGGAGATTCCGGCCGGAACGCTGACGACGATGCCTCCCCAGATGGGGTCGGCCGCGGCGTCCAGCTCGAAGCTCGAGGCCGGCGGGTGCGTGCCCCCGTCACCCCCACCCTCGTCGTTGGCGGTCGTTCCCGTCGAGCTCTTGGGGAGCGGGCAGGCATCGAACACGAAGCCGACGCCCGCGACGAAGGTGCAGCCATCGACCCAGATCGGGCTGGTCCCGCTCGCGGCGAAGCTGGACGGATCGCCGACGCCCCCCCCGGTTCCGCCGACGAGCACCCCCGGGACCGGTGTTCCGGGAGTGAGCCCGCCGCTCGTTGGATCGAGGACGAACGGAACGAGGTTCGCGTTCTGATCCACGGCGTAGACGAACTGACCCTGCGGCTCCGCGACCACCACCATCGGTCCGACCATCGAGCCGCTCCCGGAGAGGAGGCCGCCGGTCAGGGAGAGCCCACCGCTTCCGTCGACGGAATATACCTCGAGGTTCCGGTTGGAGAAGGGCTGCTGCTTCCCGACGTAGAGGAAGCGACCCTCCGGGTCGACGGCCAACGAGGTGGGCTTGCTCTGCACGGTGATGCCACCTCTGGGCGAGAGCACGCCACTGTTCGGCAGGATGGCGAAGGTCTGGACCTCGTCGCTGCTCAGGCTGGCGACGAAGACGAACTGGTCGTTCGGATCGGTCTTGATGGCCCAGGGAGCCGTTCCGGTCGGTGACGAGCCGATGGGCCCGCTCAGCGTCCCGTTGACCGGATTCACCGCGTAGGTCTTCACCGTCTCGAAGAAGGTGTTTCCCACCGGGGTGGACGTCCGGAACATGTAAGTCACGTACGCGAAGTGCCCACCGGTGCTCAGAGCGATGGCGGTGGGCGGCGCTCCCGCGGAGTCGCCGGTGCGTGTCGGAGCGGACAGCGTTCCGTCCGTCGAGTCGATGGTGAAGACCGAGAGGTCGGTGTCGTCGGCGCTGCTGAAGCGATCGTGGTTGACGACGTAGAGGAACTTGCCCGTGGGGTGAATGACCGCGGCAACCGGCTCGCCCGCGGGCGAGTCGGCGGAGGCCTTCTGGGTCTGGATGGGCCCGGAGATCGCCCCGGTGACCGGATCGAGCGGGTAGACGGAGATGCTGTTGGTGTCGATGCCGTTCTGCGCCTGGAAGCCGCCGTTCACCACGTAGGCGAAGCGACGCGACGGATGTACCGACACCGCCACGGGGATCTGCCCCACCGGCGCGCTGCTGGTCGCCACGCCAAGGCCGCCGTTCGCGTGGTCGATCCGGAAGCTCGTGACCTCCGGTGCGTTCGTGCCAGAGACGAAGGCGTAGACCATGCGCGGGCGAGTCGCGCCATATCCGGGGAAGAACCAGGAGAAGCCCGAGACGTCGGCGACGATGAATCCCCCGTCGACGGTGCTGGGGATGGGCGCGAAGCCGCCGTCGGGCTCGGCCTGGTAGAGCTGCGGCACGCCATCGGTCGGAACGAGGTCCGGATCGAAGGGAATCCGGACCGTGGCCGGGATGGCGAAGGTGGTTCCGTGCGGGGTGAGCGCATAGGGCGCTCCCGCGCTGAAGATCGCCGTGCCGTCGACCGGAGGAGCTCCGGTTCCGTCCCGATCCATCGCGATGAACACGTCGGAGGCGAGCGCGCCGGCAGCGATGGTCACCTCCGCGCCGTGCCACCCCCGTACCGTGCCGCCGCCCGGACCGATCAGCGCTCCGGTGCCGCCGTCGCCTGTTCCAGCGTCTCCGGGGCTGCCCCCGTCGCCGGTGCCGCCGTCCGGTCCAGCGTCTGCGGGCCAGCCGGCGTCGGGTCCAGCGTCGCTCCCGGGGCCCGGATGCTGTCCGGGCGGCGGCGAGCTGCCGCAGCCGGATGCCGCCAGGACGAGCACTGCGAGCACCGTTCCGAGATTCCGAGGCATCGAGCGAGGCTCCTCTCGTGAACCACGGTAGGAGCGGGGGCCCGGCTCCCGGCAGGCACGCTTCGGAAATACCGCCTGGGCCACCGGCGGCGCTGGCATCCCGGCCGGGGGTGGGTACGCTCCGGCCCCCTCGGAGGTGGTCCCTGACGACGCTCACGTTCCTCGCGGTCGCGGTGCTCTCCGCTGCTCCGGCCCGTCCCGACGTGAAGGCCGTGCTCACCGACCTGAACCGGCTGGTGGAGTTCAAGCGGGTGGCCATCTCGCCCGACGGCCAGCGCCTGGCCTGGGTGGAGGCAGCGCCGACGGCGGCCGGACCCTCGGGCCGGTTGAAGATCATCCGCCTCGCCGATCGTGCGGGGGGCGCGCCGATGCGCATCACGGTTGCCCGTGACGGCACGGACCACGAGGAGGATCAGCCGGTCTTCTCGCCGGATGGAACCTCGCTGGCATTCCTCTCCGACGCGGAGAAGGACGGTCAGCCGCAGCTCTACGTGGCGGATGTGAAGACCGGCGCGGTCCGCCGGCTCACGCAGGTCAGCGGGCACCTCGAGCGCCCGCTCTGGTCGCCCGACGGCAAGCGGCTGTCGGTGCTCTTCATGGAGGGCGCGCCGGACGCCCTCGGTCCACTCGGTCCGGCGCCGCGGGAGACCGGCGTCATCGGCTCGGTCGTCGTCGAGCAGCGCATCGCCCTCGTGTCCGCGGAGGGCGGGAAGCTCTCGCCGGTCTCGCCGGAGGACCTGTTCGTCTACGAGTACGCGTGGAGCCCGGACGGCACCGCGTTCGCGGCCACCGGCGCGCACGGCTCGGGCGACGACAACTGGTGGACCGCCGAGCTGTCGGTCATCCCCGTCTCGGGCGGGGTGGCACGCGTGCTCCACCATCCTGCGCTCCAGATCGCCGAGCCCACCTGGAGCCCCGACGGGGCGCGCATCGGCTTCATCGAGGGGCTGATGAGCGACTTCGAGGTGAACGGCGGCGACGTGCTCGTCGTGCCGGCGAGCGGCGGCAAGGCGCGCAACGTGACGCCGGGGATGCGGGCGTCCGCGACGCAGTTGTCCTGGACGCGCGAGGGAGGGCTGCTCGCGGTCGCCATCGTCGGCGGGGACAGCGCGTTCTTGAAGGTCGATCCGGACGGTCCGGGCGCGCCGGTGACGCTGTGGCGCGGGCAGGAGCAGGTGCTGGCCCGGTGGCACACCTCGGCGGCCTTCGCGGCGGATGGAGCCACGGTGGCGCTCACCCGCGAGACCGCCATGCAGCCCCCGGAAGTGTGGGCCGGCCCCATCGGGCGCTGGACGCAGCGGTCGCAGGCCAACGCGAAGCTGAAGAGCCCGGTGGCCCTCGTCCAAAGCCTCACCTGGAAGAGCGATCGCTGGGAGGTCCAGGGCTGGCTCTATCTGCCGGCCGAGGACGTCTGGCCGGGGAGGCGGCCACTGGTGGTGAGCGTGCACGGCGGCCCGGCGTCTGCGGCGAAGAACACCTTCGATGACAAGCTGTTGGTGCTGGTCAGCCAGGGATACGCCGTGCTCGCCCCGAACCCTCGGGGAAGCTACGGGCAGGGAGAGGCGTTCACTCGCGCCAACGTGAAGGACTTCGGCCACGGCGACCTGCGCGACATCGTGGCCGGAGTGGACGCGGCGGCACGCACCGGACGTGTCGACGCCGCGCGGGTGGGCATCCGCGGCCACAGCTACGGCGGCTATATGGCGATGTTCGCGGTGACGCAGACCCGGCGCTTCAAGGCGGCGATGGCGAGCGCCGGCATCGCCAACTTCCTCAGCTACACCGGGCAGAACAAGATCGACCAGTGGATGCTGCCGTACTTCGGCGCGACGGTGTACGCGGACCGGGCGGTGTACGCCCGGAGCTCGCCGATCGAGTTCATCACCCGGGTGAAGACGCCGACGCTGGTGCTGGTCGGAGAGCGCGATGCCGAGTGTCCCGCTCCGCAGAGCTTCGAGTTCTGGAAGGCCCTGAAGACGCTCGGCGTGCCGACCGAGCTGGTGGTCTATCCCGACGAGGGGCACAAGCTCCGCGACCCGGTCAACATTCTCGACGCGACCCAGCGGGAGGTCGGCTGGTTCAATCGGTTCCTCGGGAGCCCCCGGCAGGCAGACGCGCGCTGAGCCTGATCGCTGGCGCCCGGCGCGCTTCCACGAGCGCCCCGGTGTCCTCTATCCTCAGCGGCGACGCGCGCATGTCCGACCTGCCCCACAACCGGATCGACGACGTCCGGATCGACCGGCTCCGGCCGGTGCTCCCTCCGGCAATCCTCATCGAGCAGCTGCCCCTGACCGCGGAGGGCGAGACATTCGTCTACTCGTCGCGGCGCGAGGTCAGCGCCATCCTCCACGGGATGGACGACCGGATGCTGGTGGTCGTCGGGCCTTGCTCGATCCACGACGTGGACGCGGCCCGTGCCTATGCCGAGCGGCTCGCGGCGGCGGAGCGGTCGCTGTCCGATGCGCTGCTGCTGGTGATGCGGGTGTACTTCGAGAAGCCTCGCACACGGGTGGGCTGGAAGGGCCTGATCAACGACCCGAACCTGGACGGGAGCTTCCGCATCAACGAGGGCCTCACGCTGGCGCGTGGCCTGCTGGTGGGCCTCGCCGGGCAGCGGGTGCGCGCCGGCTGCGAGTTCCTCGACACCATCACGCCGCAGTTCCTGGCGGACACGGTCTCCTGGGGAGCCATCGGTGCGCGGACCACCGAGAGCCAGGTGCACCGCGAGCTCGCGTCCGGCCTGTCGATGCCGGTGGGCTTCAAGAACGGGACCGACGGGAACGTGAAGATCGCCATCGACGCCGTCACCGCGTCTCGTCATCCGCACTGCTTCCTCTCGGTCACCAAGCAGGGACTGGCGGCCATCGTCGAGACGCGGGGGAATCCGGACACCCACCTCATCCTCCGCGGCGCGAGCGGCGGGCCGAACTACGACGCCGCGTCGGTGGCTGCGGCCTGTGCCGGGCTGCGGGAGGCGGGTCAGCGGCCACGGTTGATGGTGGACTGCTCGCACGGAAACAGCGGGAAGGACCCCCGGCGGCAGATCGCGGTGGCCGGGGAGCTCGCACGCCGGCGAGCGGAAGGCGACGCTTCGGTCTTCGGCGTGATGCTCGAGAGTCACCTGGTCGAGGGGAGCCAGGCGCCCGGGCCCCGCAGCCAGCTGACCTACGGCCAGAGCATCACCGACGCCTGCCTGGGATGGGAGGCGACGGAGGAGGTCCTCCGCGGTCTCGCCGAGGCGGTCCGTGCCGGACGAGCGGCGGCGGCCGGACCTCGCGCCGCGGGCTGACGGTGGAGCACTCCCCGCGCGTCTATGCCGTCGTCCACAGTGTGCTGTCCTTCGCGGTCGGCCTCTTCTACCGCATCGAGCGTGCCGGTCCGCCGCTGCCCGAGGGCCCGCTGCTCCTCGTGGGCAATCACCCAAACGCCCTGATCGACCCGGGCCTGATGATCGCGGTCTCTGCGCGTCCGCTGACCTTCCTCGCGAAGGAGCCCATCTTCCGGATGCCGGGGCTCGGCGCGCTGGTGCGGGCACTGGGAGCGCTCCCGGTGGTGCGGGCACAGGACGATCCAGCGCGGATGCGCGAGAACGCCGAAGCGCTCGGGGCGGCCTCGCGCGGCCTGGCCGAGGGGCGGGCCATCGCCCTCTTTCCGGAGGGTCGAAGCCACTCCGACCCGTCGCTCGGGGCGCTCAAGACCGGGGCGGCGCGGCTGGCGCTGCAGGCCGGGGTCCCGGTCCGGATCGTCCCGCTCGGGCTCACCTATGCCGAGAAGGGACGTTTCCGGAGCAGGGTCCGTGTCGAGTTCGGTCCGGCGCTCGAGGTGCCTCCCGCACCGGCCGAGCCGGAGCGGGTACGCGCGGTCACCGATCGAATCGCGGCGTCGCTCCGGAACCTCACCCTCGAGCTCGGTGCATGGGAGGACCTGCCGCTCATCGAGGCTGCGGACGCGCTCTACGTCCTCGCGACCGATGCGCCGGTGCGGGACGCGGAGCGACAGCGCCTCTTCGCCCGCGGGCTCGCGCTTCTGCGGGCGGAACAGCCCCAGCGCGCTGCGGAGCTTGCTGGCGAGGTGCTCGCCTTCCAGCGGCGGCTCACGCTGAGCCGGGCCGAGGCCGGTGACCTCGGCATCCGCTATCGCTCCGGAACGGTGCTGCGGTTCGTGCTCCGCAACCTGGTCGCGCTGGTGCTGGGGTTGCCGCTGGCCGCGGTGGGCGTGGTGCTCTTCGCGATCCCGGTGCTGGGGACGCGGCTGGCGCTGCGCCTCGCGGGGACCGAGGCGGACATGGTGGCCACGGTCAAGCTGCTCGCGGCACTGGTGCTCGGCCCCCTCTACGTCGCCGGGGTCGCGGTGGCGGTCGCTCTGTGGCTCGGGCCGTGGTGGGGCGTGGGCCTGGCGGTGGCGGCGCTGCCGCTCGCGCTCTTCACCCGGCGCTTCTTGGCCCGGAGAGCAGAGGCGGTCCGCGACGCGCGGCTCTTCTTCGTGCTCGGGAACCGCTCGGCCCGCAAGCAGACGCTGCTCGCAGAGGCGCAGGCCCTTGCGGCGCGGGTGGCTGCGGTCGCGGACGAGGTGCTGCCGCGGCTGACCGGGACCGGAGCGGACACGGCCTCTCGCTGAGCCGAAAATCACGTCGCCGGGGTGCACCGCGTGCGACGATGGCGCACCGATGAGCCGGATGCGCTGGTTCGTGCGCGGGGACGTCGACGGGTTCTTCGGCCTGGCGCTGGACAACCTGGTTCAGCTGCTGGTGCTGTCGGAGCTGTGTCGGGCGGTGCTCGGCTTCCCCGACGCGCTGATCTACGGGCGCATCCTCCCCGGGGCGGCGGTCTCGATCCTGGTCGGGAACCTCTTCTACGCGTGGCAGGCGATGCGGCTCGCACGCGCGACCGGCCGGACCGACGTGTGCGCGCTGCCCTATGGCATCAACACCGTCTCGCTCTTCGCCCATGTCTTCCTGGTGATGCTTCCCGCGAAGCTGGTGGCGGAGGCGGCGGGCGCGTCGGACCCGGCGCAGGTGGCGTGGCACGCCGGGCTGGTGGCCTGCTTCGGCTCCGGGGCGATCGAGCTGCTCGGGAGCACCGTGTCCGAACGCGTCCGGAGCTCGACCCCGCGCGCCGCGCTGCTCTCGACGCTCGCCGGGATCGCCCTGACCTTCATCGCCATCGGCTTCCTGTTCCGGACCTACGCCCGGCCGGTCATCGGTCTGGGCACGCTGGCGATCATCCTCCTGGTCTACTTCGGTCGGGTCCGCTTCCGCGGGGGGCTTCCCGGTGGGCTGGTGGCCATCGCGCTCGGGACGGCGTTCGCCTGGCTCACTGGCCTCGCGCCGTCCGGGACGGCGCCACCCGCCGCTGGCTTCCACCCTCCGGTGCCGGTGATCGGCGCGCTGGTGGGCGCCTTCGGTGGAGGCTTCTGGGCCGCGTACTTCTCGGTCATCCTTCCGATGGGGCTGTTCGCGACGGTGGGCTCCATCGAGAACATCGAGTCCGCTCGCGCGGCGGGGGACGAGTATCCGACCGGCATCTCGCTGGCGGTGAACGGGGTGGGCACGCTCGCTGCGTGCGCCTTCGGGTCGTGCTTCCCGACGACCATCTACATCGGTCATCCGGGGTGGAAGGCGCTCGGCGCGCGCGCCGGATACTCGGTGCTGAACGGGGCGTTCATCACCTTCATCTGTCTGACCGGGACGGTGCGGTGGATCGCCTGGGCGGTGCCCATCGATGCGGGGATGGCGATCGTCCTGTGGATCGGGATCGTCATGGCAGCGCAGGCGTTCCAGGCGACGCCGCGGGCACACGCGCCCGCGGTGGTGGTGGGCCTCCTGCCGGGCCTCGCTGCCTGGGGCGTGTACATGGCGAAGACCGCGCTGCATGCGGCAGGTCTGGGCGTGCCGGGAGGGCGGCCGTTCTCGGAGGAGCTGCTCACGGTCTTCCTCCGCTCGGACCTGTGGATGGACGGCGCGCTCCGCCTCGAGCAGGGCTTCATCCTGAGCAGCGTGCTGCTCGCGGCGGCGACGGTGTGCGTGATCGAGCGCCGCTTCCGTCAGGCTGCCCTCTGGTGTCTCGCCGGCGCGGGACTCTCGGCGTTGGGACTCATCCACTCCTACCGGTGGACCGCGGCGGACACAGTGCTGTCGCTGACCCCCGCGTGGCCGTGGGCGGTCGGCTACCTCGTGATGGCGGCGTGCTTCGCGGTCACGCCGTGGGTGACAGTGGCGGTGGATGACGCGTCGGGCGGGCACTGAGTCAGCGCCTCGATGGGACGGAGCAGCCCCGATGTTCCTGGCGGGACCCGGCCGTCGAGATCCGCGCGCCGAGGGAAGTCGAATGCTATTGCGGACGCATGTGCACCCGAGTGACCTGCCGCACCTGCGGGAAGGCGACCTACGCAGGCTGCGGCCGCCACGTGGATGCCGTGCTCCGCGGCGT
>CAZDSB010000395.1:0-3302 GCA_964507515.1 uncultured Myxococcaceae bacterium | reverse complement strand
TCAACGCCGCGTCGGCGGACCTCCCCACCAACCTTCCCGTCCGGCCCAACTACCGGAAGGTGAATCCCACCGACGCGCCAATCATGATCATGGCGCTCACCTCCGAGACGCTGCCGCTCCCTCAGGTCTTCGACGCCGCGGACACGATCCTCGGTCAGCGCATCGCGCAGGTGGAGGGCGTGGGGCAGGTCTTCGTCGGCGGTGGGCAGCAGCCGGCGGTCCGGATCCAGGTGGACCCGGAGGCGGCGGCCGGCGTGAACCTCACCCTGGCCGACGTCCGGAACACGCTCAACGGCGCCTCGGTGAACCGGCCGGTGGGCGGGATGGGCAACGAGTTCGACTCCACGACGCTGGCCACCAACGATCAGCTGTTCCGCGCCGACGAGTACCGGAACCTCCTCCTGGCCCAGACCCCGAACGGGGTGGTGCGGCTCGGCGACGTCGCGAAGGTGGAGGACAGCGTCAACAACCTCCGGGTCGCCGGCTGGACCAACGGCGTGCGCTCGGTGCTGATCATCGTCCGGCGCCAGCCGGGGGCGAACATCATCGACACGGTGGAGCGAATCAAGGAGCTGCTCCCGCAGCTGGCCTCCTCGGTCTCGCCGGCGATCGACATCCAGATCGCCTCCGACCGCACCCAGACCATCCGTGCCTCGGTCCACGACGTGGAGGTGACGCTGCTCCTGAGCGTGCTCCTGGTGGTCGCGGTGGTGTTTCTCTTCCTCCGCTCGGGTCGCGCGACCGCCATCCCCACCATCGCCATGCCGCTGTCGATCCTCGGCACCTTCGCGGTGATGTGGCTCCTCGGCTACAGCCTGAACAACCTGTCGCTGATGGCGCTCACCATCGCCACCGGGTTCGTGGTGGACGACGCCATCGTCGTCACCGAGAACATCGCCCGCTACGTCGAGCAGGGAATGAAGCCGTTCCCGGCCGCGCTCCGCGGCGCGCGCGAGATCGGCTTCACCATCGTCTCGATGACCGTGTCGCTGCTGGCGGTCTTCATCCCCATCCTGCTGATGTCGGGCATCGTGGGCCGCCTGTTCCGCGAGTTCGCGGTCACGCTGGCGATCGCCATCACCGTCTCCGGGCTGGTGTCGCTCACCGTCACGCCCATGATGGCCTCGCGGTTCCTGCAGCCGCCGGGCGAGCGTGAGCGGGGCCGCATCTACCAGTGGAGCGAGCGCGCCTTCGCCCGGCTCGCCGGGGGTTACGACCGGTCGCTCCGCGCGGTGCTCTCCCACGAGTGGCTGATGCTGGGGGTGGTCCTGGGCGCGGTCGCTCTGACCGTCTTCCTCTTCATCCGCATCCCCAAGGGCCTCTTCCCGCAGCAGGATAACGGCCTGCTGGTCGGGTTCAGCGAGGCTCCCCAGGACGTGAGCTACAGGACCATGAAGGAGCGGCAGATCGAGGTGAACAGGATCCTCGGGGAGGATCCGGACATCGACAACGTCGTCTCCTTCATCGGCGGTGGCTTCGGCGGCAGCGGAGCGAACACCGGCTCCGTCTTCGTCACCCTCAAGAACAAGCCGCCCCGGAAGCTCACCTCCGAGCAGATCATCGCCCGGCTGCGGCCGAAGCTGGCCAAGCTGGTGGGCATCAACCTCTACCTCCAGTCGAGGCAGGACGTGCAGGTCGGCGGCCGGCTCGCACGGACGCAGTACCAGTACACGCTCCAGGATCCGGATCTGCTCGAGCTGAACACCTGGGCGCCGCGGGTGTTCGAGGCGCTCAAGAAGCTGCCCGAGCTGACCGACGTGGCCACCGACCAGCAGTCTGCGGGCCTCGAGCTGCGGATCTCCATAGACCGGGACACGGCAGCACGGATGGGCGTGAGCGTATCGGCGATCGACAGCGCGCTCTACGACGCCTATGGGCAGCGGCAGATCGGCCTCACCTACGGCGTGGCGAACCAGTACCGCCAGGTGATGGAGGTGACCCAGCCCTATCTCGAGAACGAGGAGTCGCTGAAGAACCTCTACGTCCGCGCCCAGAGCGGCGGGCTGGTCCCGCTCTCGGCCCTCACCACCATCAGCCGGGGCAACCTCCCCACCTCCATCAACCACCAGGGGCAGTTCCCGTCGGTCACCCTCTCCTTCAACCTGGCCCCGGGGAAGGCGCTGAGCGACGCGGTCAAGGCGGTCCAGGTGGCCGAGGCGGAGATCCGGCTCCCGGCGAGCGTCCAGGGCGGCTTCACCGGCACCGCGCAGGCGTTCCAGAAGTCGCTGGCCAGCCAGCCGGTCCTCATCATCCTGGCGCTGCTCGCGGTCTACATCGTGCTCGGGGTGCTCTACGAGAGCTACGTGCACCCGCTGACCATCCTCTCCACCTTGCCCACCGCGGGCGTGGGCGCGTTGCTCGCGCTGATGCTCTTCGGGATCGACCTGAGCATCGTGGCGATCATCGGCATCATCCTCCTCATCGGGATCGTGAAGAAGAACGCGATCCTGATGGTGGACTTCGCCATCGACGCGGAGCGGAGGGAGGGGCTGCCGACCCGCGAGGCGATCCTCAAGGCCTCCGAGCTTCGCTTCCGGCCCATCCTCATGACCACGCTCGCCGCCCTCTTCGGCGCGCTACCCCTGGCGCTGGGCGGGGGCCTGGGCTCGGAGCTCCGCAAGCCCCTGGGCATCAGCGTTGTCGGCGGGCTCATCCTGAGCCAGCTGCTGACCCTCTACACCACCCCGGTCATCTACCTGTTCCTGGACAGGTTCTCGCGTCATCGGCGGCGACTGCCGGACGGCTCGCCGGTGCGTGTGACCGAACCCGTTCCCGGGTAGCCTGGGCTCGCGAGGTTGCACGGCCCGGGCGTCTCGTTACTGTCGGGCCCATGGCCGAGACGCCTCTTCCCATCGAGCGGCGGGAGCAGATCTTCCCCTTCCTGACCCAGGACCAGCTCGAGCGCATCGCCCGCTACGGCACCCGGCGCCAGGTGCACGACGGTGAGATCCTCTTCCACCAGGGCGACGAGGGAGTTCACTTCTTCGTCATCCTTCGCGGTGAGCTGGACGTCGTGCAGCCTCACGACCAGGGAGAGACGCTGATCGTCCGGCACCAGCCCGGGAACTTCACCGGGGAGACGGCGATGCTCGGCGGTCGCCGGGCCCTCGCCACCGGCCGCTTCCGCGGAGACGGGGAGGTGGTCGACATCCCTCCCGCGGGGCTACGGAACCTGATCGTGGCCGACGCGCAGCTGAGCGAGCTGCTGATGCGGGCATTCATCCGCCGGCGGGTGGCCCTGATCAACAACCACTTAGGGGACGCGGTGGTCGTCGGCTCGCGCCACTGCTCCAAGACGGTGG
>CAZDSB010000394.1:0-2543 GCA_964507515.1 uncultured Myxococcaceae bacterium | reverse complement strand
ATTCACCTCGCCACCGCGGAAGACCCCGATGTCGTCGAAGGAGCGCGTCGCGGTTCGCCAGTCGAGGAAGTCGGGATAGGCGACCGACATCTCCGGGAACGACGGCGTCGTCTCGTTGATGAGGATCAACCGCTCGGGCCCCGGATAGGGAAGCGGAGCCAGCAGGGCGGCATCGAGCACGCTGAACAGCGCCGAGTTGGCCCCGATGGCAAGGGCCAGGGTCGCCAGCACCGAGGCCGTCCAGCCAGGGCGGCGTCGGAGGAGACGGAGTGCGATGCGGGCGTCCGCGAGCCAGCCAGTCATGGCCCCCCCGACAGGCCAGAACCGTGCCATCAACGACAGTCGTAGAACTGGGGGTCTCGGACCCCTGCAGGCCCGGCTGTGTCTCGGGAGTGGGATCGACGGCCCGGCCCTGGGACGGTGGCGGCCTGCCTCAGGCCGACGGCTTGCCCCGGGCGGCGGTCTCGACCGCGGCGCGGTTCTCGTCGATGTACTTCTCGACCGCCTCGTCCTCGAGCTCGAGGTCGCGAAGCACGCCGGGGTAGATGCCCTTGAAAGCCGGCGACTGTTCGTCCCCCCGCAGGCGGAAGCTCATCTTCAGCACCGCGGCTCCGAACAACCTGTCCTTCAGCGCCTTCGGCTTCCCCACCGCAGGCCTCCTCGCCTCAGTCGTCCTCGGGGAGATCATCCACCGGAAGGCGCTGCCGCGGCATCGGAAGGACCTTGTCCGGCGTCAGCACCACCCGCCGCAGGCGTCCCTCACCCTCCGCACGCCCGCTCACGCCCTCGACGCCGTCGGTGGACCGCAGCAGCCGACCACGCTCCAGCGCTCCGAGCGTCACCACCGCGTAGACCCGTCCGGAGCTCACCGAGCGCTCGGCCAGGGAACGTGCCGCGGCCTCGAAGGGCGCGTCCGCATCGCTCACCAGCGTGCGCTCGTCGCCATCCTGGGGCCGTGGCGCCGGCGCGGGGCGCGGAGGGGGCGCCGGGCGCGCGACGTGCGCCGGTGGAGGGCTTCCGTTGGTCATCGGCGCAGGGGCCGGCGAGGCTGGGCGCGCCGGCTTCTGGCCACGCGGCTCCGGATGCGCCCCGAAGCCGATGGCCACCCAGCGACGCTCCTGGCCTGGCTTGTTCACGAGCTTGTTCACCAGGTACTGCAGCGCATCGCCCAGCGGAGACCGGCGGCCCGACACCACGCCGGCGAGCTCCACTCCGGGCGTGACGGCGATGCTGATGCCCCCGTCCGGCAGGTCCTTCGTCTCCAGCGTCGCCGGGACGTCCATCGCCCGGAGCAGCTGCTCCAGCACCGCGACTGCCTGCGCTCGTCGATCGTCCACGGCTTCCATCGCCATCGCCACCCGTGAGTCGGTCACTTCCGCTTCTCCAGCGCCGGCTTCAGCGGCGTCGCGATGGTGCCGCGTTGAACGAGCCTCCGCAGGACCGCCTGCTGCGCCACCGTGAGGATGTTGTTGGTGAAGATGTAGAGGAGGAGCCCGGCCGGGTAGTTCAGCATGATCACCGTGAAGAAGATCGGCATGAACCAGACCATCATCCGCTGCTGCGCCGGATCGAGCGCCGGCGGCTGCAGCTTGCTGGTGATGACCTGCGAGACGCCGAGCAGGACGGGAAGGAGATAGGTCGGGTCCTTGATGGTCAGGTCGGTGAGGAAGTGGGAGGTGAAGGGCACCCCGTACAGCTCGTAGCTGTTCCGCAGCGTGGTGAAGAGCGCGGCCCACACCGGCAGCTGGACCAGGATCATGAGGCACGACCCGAAGGGGTTCACGCCTGCCTCCTGGTAGGCCTTCATCATCTCCATCTGCTGCCGTTCCTTGTCCTCCGGGAACTTCTTCTTCACCTCCTCGATCTTCGGCTGGAGCTTCTTCATCGCCTCCTGGCCCACCATCGCCCGGTGGGTCAGCGGAATGAGCAGCACCTTCACCAGCACGGTGAGGAGGATGATCGCCACGCCCCAGTTGCGAACCACGCCGTGGAACCACCTGAGGACCACGAGCATCGGCTTGCAGAGCGCGGCCCAGATTCCGTAGTCGACGGCCCGCTCGAGGTGCACCTGCGTGGTCACGCCGTCCGCGGAACGGTTCGCCGGGAGCTGCGGCACGTCCACGAGCGTCCGGGTGTCCTTCGGGCCGAGGAACGCTCCGAACGAGCGGGTCAGCGACTGGCCCGGGCCCACCTGGACCGGGAAGCGCCCGGTCGCGATGCGCTCCGTCGGCGAGGTGGTCAGCACGCAGCGACCCTCGAGCGCCGCACCCGCCGGGAAGATCGCCGAGACGAAGTACTGCTGGTTGATGCCCAGCCAGCGCACCGCACCCGCGTGTTCCTTCGTCTCCGGCTTGTCCTTCACGGTCTCGTGCTCGTAGCCGTCCTTCACGAAACACGCGGCGTCCGAAAGGTTGCCCACGCCTCCGAAGAAGCTCGGCCTTTCCTCGCGCGCCGGATCGATCGCCCGCCCGTACGGCAGCACCAGCTCACCCGAGAGCGGACGGTTGGTGAGGTTCCGCAGCGTCACCCGGGTGTTCAGCTCG
>CAZDSB010000393.1:0-9555 GCA_964507515.1 uncultured Myxococcaceae bacterium | reverse complement strand
CTGGAACCGATCGTTCACGCTCGTCCTCGCCCCGGGCGACCGAATCTGCCGGCCCGGAGGCCGGAGCGCCACCCTTCTTCGCCGGCTCTGTCAGTGGGCGTGCCGGTGATGGGCGTCGGACACGTGGGCGTGGGCGTGCGTCAGCGGGGCGTGCCGGTGGGGATGCACGTGCGGCGCCGCGGGGTCCACGCCCTCGGGGTGGACGTGCTGGTGGTGGGCGTCATGCACGTGGCGGTGGCTGTGCTCGAGCGCCTCGTGGGTGTGCTCGTGTCCGTGCCTCTCCCTGACGAGGAGCGCCACGCCGAGGACCATCACCACGCCAGCGCCAAGCTGCACGGGTGCCAGCCGCTCTCCGAGCACCGGCACCGAGAGGAGCGCGCCAGCGAAGGGCGCGGTGGCGAAGAAGGCCGCCTCCCGTGCAGCGCCGAGGAGCCGGAGCGCGAACGCGTCGAGCAGCACGCTGGCCCCGTAGGCCAGCGCACCGAGCACCAGCGTGGAGACGAGGACGCGCCAGGGCGGGAGCGCGTCTCCGAGCACCAGCGCGAGCGACACCAGGCCCGTGCCCGCGCCCAGCGTCTTGGCGATGACCACCTGCCAGGGGTCCTTCCCCACGAGGCCCTGGGTGAGGTTGTTGTCCAGGGCCCAGGCCGCGCAGGCGAGGGCGAGGAGGAGCACGCCACCGAGCTGCGTGGCTCCGCCCGGGCTCGCATCGGGAACCGCGAGGAGGCACGCGCCCGCGAAGACGAGCCCGGTCCCGAGCACCGCCCGACCGCCGAGGTGCTCGCCGAACAGACTGAGCGCGATCAGCACCGTGAGGGGGCCCTCGAGGTTGAGGAGGAGCGCGCCGCTCACGCCCGAGACGGCGCGCAGGCCGTTCACCAGCGCCAGGGGTCCGACGACGCCGCCGAGCACGACGATGGCCAGGACCCGGACGAGGTCGGCGCGCCCCAGGCTGGCCTCGACGATCCGGCGCCGGGCGAGCAGCCGCACCGTTCCCACCGCGAGCCCGCCCCCGAGGTAGAGGAGCCCGGCGAGGAGCACCGGCGCGATCTCGGGGAGCAGCCGCTTGGTGATGGGGACGCTCGCGCCGAAGAGAACCGCGGACCCGAGCCCGGCGAGCGCGCCCAAGAGCAGCGGCCGTCCGGCGCGGCTCACCTCCGGCTCCTCGGGGGCGTCGAACGCATCGACGCGAGCATAGTCCCGCGCGGGGTGCTCACGGCCTCTGCAGTCGCCGCGAACGCCCGAGCCGGATCCCGCCTCGCCTCGCCGGTCGCGGAGCGGGCGGCCCGATGGGATCGGGACACACCGCGCGCAGCCGGCACCTGCCGCACTCCGCGCCCGACCACACCGACTCGAACAGCGCCGTCACCCGGTCCACCGTGTCGAAGTCCTCGGTGACGAACCCGAGCTCGAAGTTGCGACCGTCGGCGTGCTTCGCCCCGAGCCCCGCGCCGGTCAGGTTGGCGCTCCCGAGGTAGACCCACGCCCCGTCCACGCGCACGCACTTGAAATGGACCCGGGGGCAGATCTTCAGCTGGAGCCCGCCCTGGACCAGCGTCCTCGAGCGGTCGAACGCGGCGCGGAACGGCCGGCTCGGCAGCTCTGCGTGCAGCAGGCGCAGCTCCACCCCTCGCCGGACGAGCGACCGGAACAGCGAGAGCACGGGGGCGAAGCGCCCTCCCTGCTCCACCATCATCGCCTTCACGTTGGCAGTGGCGATCCACACCGACTCGCGGGCGCCGGCCATGCGGTCCAGGATCACGGTCCGGTAGAGTTCCGTTCCGCTGAGCAGCTCGGCGTGGATCGGGTGTCCGGCCACGACCGTCCTGGCTAGCACGCGGCCCTGATGGCCGAGGCGTCCGCCCGGCGGAAGGCGTACGCTCCGGCTCGCCGTGGAGCTCTCCGTCGCCCCCCACCCGCTGCTCGTGCTGCGCGCCTTCGTGACCGAGTTCCCGGCACCGCTCGGCAAGCTCCCCCGGGACACCTATCGCGACCTGCTCGCCCCCGGCGCCCGCGCGCCGGTGCGCGGAAGCGATGACGTCCGGACGGTGATCCGGCACCTGCTGCGCCACGGCGGCTACAAGCCCACCGGCCGCGGAAAGCCCGCCTCGGAGTACCTCCTCCGCGCGTCGGCCGAGGGCAAGCTCGCCTCGATCAACGCCGCCGTCGACGTGGGGAACGTGGTCTCGCTGCACTCGGGCCTCCCCATCAGCGTGGTCGACGTGGACCGGCTCCGCGCGCCGGTGCGAGTGGACGTCGCGCCCGCTGGAGCCCGGTACGTGTTCAACGCCTCCGGCCAGGAGATCGACCTCGAGGGGCTCCTCTGCCTCTTCGACGCGGAGGGCCCCTGCGCCAATGCGGTGAAGGACTCGGGCCGCACCAAGACCTCCGAGGAGACGACCACCACCCTCACCCTCATCTGGGGAGCCGTCGAGGCCGAGGACCTGGTCGAGCAGGCGGTCGGCTGGGCCTGGGAGCTCCTCGCCCGGGTCGGCGCCACCATCGACTCGGTGGACGTGACGCCCTCGGGCGCGCGGACGGGGTAGCGCTGTCAGTACATCTCGCTGAGCTCGACGGAGCGCGTGTCCTTGAACTGCTTCTCGAGCCGGCGGAGCACGGCCCGTTCCCGGGCCGCGACCCGGAACAGCGTCGAGTCGAGCACCTCGATGCGCATCAGCAGCTCGCCGGGCGCGTCACCGACCTTCGGCGCGCGACCGCCCCAGCCGTCGAGGCGCACGTCCACCGGAGCATGGAGCACTCCGGCGAGAGACGTCAGCTGCTCCCAGGACAGCTCGAGCCCGAACTTGCGCGCCGAGGCCTGGGCCTCGAGGTCCTTCAGTCCCGCGGGCCACACAGTGCTCACGTCGTCGCGCGCCTCGATGTACCGGAGCGTCCATACGAGCCGCGACGCCGGCGGATCCGCCAGGCCGAGGATCTCGGCGAGGCTGCTCCCCAGCTTTCCGTGCTCGTCGGTGTCGAAGATCTCGAGGGCCCGCATCCCGTGGTAACCCCCGAGGTTATGCGCAAATCGTCCGGAGACCGCGTGGACGGCGTCCGGCGCTGGACGCACACCTGCTCGCACCTGCCCCGGGGTCCCGGGTCGGCCGCTCAGAAGTTGATCGAGCCGCGCACGTAGACGCTCCGGCCAGGTGCCCAGTGACTCCCGTTGAAGCCGTTGTAGAGGCGGTAGGCGTACTGGGCGTCGAGGAGGTTCACCACGTCGATGGCCAAGGTCGGCCGAAGCGGAAGATTGAGGAAATCGTGTGCGAGCGTCAGGTCCACGCGGACCCAGCCCGGCACGTGGCTGTCGTTGTTCACGCCGGTGCGCAGGCCGCTCCCGTAGGCGAGGGCCACCGAGACGAGCGTCGGCCCGTCCCGGTAGTTCGCGCCGGCATTTGCCGTCCAGGTCTGGGAGTGATCGAGCGTCTGCCAGTCGGTGTTCGCGAGCTCCGCGGCGTCGAACAGGTACTGTGCGGTGGCGATGCCCTTCCCCTGCGCCGTGCCGTAGCTGACGCTGCCGAACGCGGTGAGCCGCTGGGTGATGACCCAGTCGACGGTGGCCTCGACTCCGCCTGCCCGACCCTCGGAAAAGTTGTACGGCGTGGTGATGCCGGTGTTGCCGATCTCCGTCTCGTCCAGCTGGTCGGTGGAGAGCCGGCCCCAGAGGGTGAGCCCGAGCGTCAGCGAGCGGACCACGCGCGCCTTCAGCCCCACCTCGGCGTAGCGATCCTTCTCCGGCCGCAGGTCGTAGGGGATGGGTTGCCCGGGCTCGACTGCTCCCGGCGTGAGCCGCGCGCCGGCCGCGGCGTCGGTCACCGACGGGGGGATCCAGAGGAGACCGAAGAACGCGTGCGCCACGAGGTCCGGTGTGAAGGCCCACGCCGCGCCGACACGGGGGCTGACGCCGACGTCGGTCTTCCGGATCGCTCCCGCGCCCGGTGAGGCGCTGTACACGTCCGCCCGGAGGCCGCCCGTGAGCGTGAGCTTGCCGAGGGTAAAGCGATCCTGCGCGTAGGCGCCGCCGGTGGTGGCCATCGGCTCGTCCGCGCCCTGCCCGATGCGGGAGAAGTCCGGAGGAGGAACGAGCTCGCGCTGGTAGGCGTCGTACGCGGTGCGTCCCCAGAGCTGGTCCACGCTCAGCCCGAACTTCAGGGTGTGTCGGTCGCCCAGCCGCTGGAGGTAGTCCGCGACGAGGCCGGCGTGGTCCGCGCGGCGGTTCACGTTGCTGACGCCCGGGCAGGTGTCCTCGGTGTCGCCGAGGCAGACCTGGGTGGATCCGAGGGCGTGCTCGGGATCGCCGAAGAACTTCGCCGCCGAGTGCCGCGCGTAGCCGGCGATGCGCAGCGACTTCGAGGCGTCGAAGTCGTGGCGGTAGCTGAGGATTCCGAAGACGTCGTTCTCGGTCTCGGTCTGCTGCGTGTCGGGGGGGAAGTAGGGCGGCGCCGGATTCCCGAACTCGTCCGGCTGGGTGTTGCCCGGCACCAGGGTGGGATCGATCGGAATCTGGAAGCGGTCGTGCGAGTAGCTGATGAGCGTGGACAGGTGGTCGCGATCGTTCAGGTCCACGTCCACCTTCGCGAACGCCCGCCCCTGCTGGGCATCGTTGTTGAGGTAGGTCGTCGGGTTCGGCGGATCGAGGCCCCGCTCGGTCCAGTTGAGGCTGCCGCCGACGAGGTAGCTGACCGACCCGACCTTCTGCCCCCAGTAGCCGCCCGGGCTCACGGTGTTGAAGCTGCCGTAGAGCAGGTCGAGGCGCCCCTCGCCCTCCGGCGAGGGCCGGCGCGAGTTAAGGTTCACCACCGCCGAGAGTCGCTGCCCGTACTCCGCCGGCAGACCGCCGGTGATGACCTCCATGTTCTCGAGGAGCCGCCCGGACAGGAACTGACCGAACAGGCCGGACACCGTATCGGGGAGCGGAACGCCGTCCAGCTGGTACTGGATGTTGCCGTGGTTGCCGCGGACGTAGATCTGGCCCAGGGCGTCGTAAACGAAGCCCGGCTGGGTGGCGAGGATCTCGTTCACCGATGCGCTGTCCCCTCGCGGGCGCGACTGGATGTCCTCTCGCTGGACCTGGGTGGCGGAGCCGGTGGTCGTCGCCGGAGGAGGCGCCTCGCGCTTCGGAGCGACGACGGTCACCGTCTCCTCGAGGGTGGGGAGCGTGACGTCGAGCTCCAGGACGTCACCCGAGGCGATGAGCACCTCGCGGTCGTCCATCCGCCCGTCGGGAGCGGAGAAGGTGAGCCGGTACTTCCCGAAGGGCACCTGCTCGAACTCGAAGTGGCCCTCGGAGTCGGTGCGGTGCATGTCGAGCTGCTGGGTTCCCCGGAGGAGGCTCACCTGCGTGCGCGGGATGGGCTTCCCCGCCTCGTCGTGAACCGAGCCATGGACGATGCCCAGGTTGGCGGCGAGCGTGGGCGCACTCCAGCCGACCACCAGCAGGGTGATCAGGACGGCGCGTCTTGCGGGTGAGAACGGCAGCTGCGGCGGTGCGGACATCGAGACTCTTTCGGGTCGACGAACGTCGGAGGACGGCTCGAGCGCACCGGACCCGGAAGCCCGCGGCGCGACGGCTCACTGGGGAAGAGGCGACCTCAGACCGGCGGCGACTGCTTCGGTGCGCGATGAAGGGCCCAGCCGGTGGGCGGAACGACGTCCGGCGGGCTCGCGACGAGTGCGCCGTGGGCGGCAAGCGCAAGCAACGAGGCACCGGCGGACGACTCCTGGCGCGCCTGCCGGAAGACCCACAGCGCCGGACAGTGCGGATGCTGATCCGCGCGCACCAGCGGTGCCGTCGTCGGCGCGAGTCCCTCGGGAACGGACGCAGTCCTCGTTCCCGGCGCCACGCCCTCGAGCTCCACCACCACCCCGTGCTCCCAGCAGATCTCGTGGGGAGCCGCCGCCAGGTGGACCATCCCTCCGAGCTGCAGGAGCACGAGCGCCGCCGCGCAGAGTGCGATCCACCGCGGGAATGTGCGACCTGCGTGCATCGAGTGGAGAAGGAGGTGCCGGGTCGTAGCGCACGCCCGGTGCGGCCGCAACGTCCACTGCCTGCACGTCCCTGCAGCGCAGAGGGTCTCGGCCATCAGGGCGAGACCGACGCCGGATCCTGCCGCGATGCGCCGGGCGCCGGCGCGGTTGGAAGCACGACGTGGAATGTGGCACCGCGGCCGGCCGTGCTCTCGACCCACATCGTGCCGCCGTGCGCCTCGACGATGCGCCGGGAGATGTAGAGCCCGAGCCCCTTGCCCCCGGTCTTCGGATCTTCCTGCCAGCCACGCTCGAAGACTCGCTCGAGGTGACCGGGCCCGAGGCCCTTCCCCGAGTCCCTGACCCAGAGGCGGACGCGCCCCTCCTCCTCCACCGCGCCGACCTCGATGCGGCCTCCGGTGGGGGTGAACTTCACCGCGTTGTTCATCAGGTTGAACACCACCTGGAGGATGCGCTCGTGGTCGAACTCCAGGAGGAGCTCCGGTGGCCAGGCGCGCACGACCTCGAGTCGCTGCTCCTCGGCGTCCATCTGCTGGAGCAGGCACGCCGACTCGAGCACCTGCGCCAGATTGCCCTGCTGACGCTGGACCCTCACTCCGCCGCCCTGCATGTCGGCGACGTCGAGCACCGTCTTCACGAGGCCCAGCAGCCACTGCGACCCACGAGCAACGGCTCCCAGAGCCCTCTGCGCGTGCTCGCCGCCTCGGGTCAGGCCGCGCTGAGCGTGGAGCCTGAAGGAAAAGAGCGCATTCGAGAGATCGTGCCCCAGCACCGCCATCATCTCGTCCCGCGAGCGCGTGGCCTCTTCAGCCTGGCGAAAGAGCGCGGCATTCTCGAGCATGATCGAGGCACGCCGGGCGAACTCCTCGGTCAGCGCACAGCTCGACCTCTCCGATCCCGGGGCGAGCCCGTGGAAGAGCGTCACCGTCCCGGTCACCTTCCGCTCCAGGATGAGCGGTGCTGTGACCCAGCTCCGGACGACCGACCAGCCCTGAGGGTTGGCCCCCTCGTCCACCCACCGGCCCCCCACCGCGGCGAGGGTGGCGCGACACTCGCGGATGCTCGGAGCGACCTGCACCCGGAGGAGCTCGAGAGCGTCCCCGTTCATCTTCCGGCGCAGCGGGTCGCTCCGCCAGGCTGTGGTCTCCTCGCCGTCGAGCTCGACCCAGCATCCATCGACCCACCCGAACGCTCCGGCGGCGGCAATCTCCTCGAGCAGATGCGGCGCTCCCATGGGAATGCGGTTGAGCCGCGCTCCGGCCTCGCTGAGAAAGCGGAGGTTCTGTTCGGCCTCCGCGCGCCCGCTGACGTCGTGGATCGCTGCCCGCACGCGCCCCGAGTGGCTTCCCATCGGCACGGGTACCAGCACCAAGTCCACGGTGTAGGTCTGCTGGCTGACCGTCCGGAAGGTCACCTCGCTGCGGCTCTCGCGCTTTCGCTCGACGCACGCCTGGAGCCCCGCCCGGAACGCGTGGGGGTCGGACAGTCCGACCACCGCCTGGAAGCGCCTGCCGAGCAGGGCCGACCGGTCAACACCGAGCATTCGCGCCGCGGTGAGGTTCGCCTCGAAGATGCGGCCGTCGGGCTCCAGGGTCAGGTAAGCGATGGGAGCGAAATCGAACAGCTCGACGTAGCGCTCGCGCGACAACTCCAGCTGCTCCTGGGCCTCGCGGAGCGCGCGATTCTGGATCTCCAGCTCGATCTGATGGACGCGCAGCTCGTGAACCAGCCTGTCGGTGTCGACGAGGGCGGTCCGGAGCGCGCTCACCTCCTTGGCGGAAGCGCCGAGCTTCTTGGGCTCGTCGTCGTCGACGTTCACCGCTTCGCCTCCCCGTCGAACCCGTCGAGCAGGAGCAACAGCTGCGGGCCTCCATCGCGGTCCCTGGCCACCAGGCGGGATCCGTGCGCGTGCCGGCCGGGACCCAGCTCGAGCCCGCGGAAGGGCGTACCCTCGCGCAAGGTACGCTCGAGCGACTCCCGGAGCCGTGGGTTGGCGAGGTCTCCGTCGCCGAGCCGCTCCACGGGCAGACCCAGCAACGTCACCTTTCCGGACCCCAGCGCGTTCAGCGCTGCGTCGTTCGCCGCGAGTACCCGGTAGTCGGGGTCGAGCACCAGGGCGGGGTTGGGCAGGGTGGACAGAGCCGCCGTCTGGCCGCGCGCCCGTCCCGGGTCCTGCGGCAGCACGCTGAGGACCGCCCCTCCGATCACGTGGTCCACCGTCCGGTACGGGCGCACCCACATGTCGAGGATGCGTCCGTCGGCAGCATGGACTTGTTGTTGCGCGGGGACCAGGCGGTCGATGACGCTGCGGCAGACCCGCTCCAGCTCCACCTCCGGCAGGAACGGGCGGAGGATCGACACCGGACGGTTCAGATCCTCGGCGGAGAGCCCGAACAGCTTCTCCGCCGACTCGGTGAATCGCCGCAGCCGGAGATCCATCCCCACCATCACCACCGGCGTATCCACCGACGCGAGCAGGTTCACCAGGTCGTCGTTGCTGACCGAGAGCTCCTCCATCCGACTCTGGAGCTCGTCGTTGACCGTGGACAGCTCCTCGTTTGTACTCTGCAGCTCCTCCTTCGAGGTCTCGAGCTCCTCGTTGGTGCTCTGCAGTTCCTCGTTGGAGGACTGCAGCTCCTCGTTGGCGCTCTTCAGGTCCTCGTTCGAGGTCACCAGCTCCTCGATCGTGGACTGGAGGTACTCCTTGGTGCTGACCAGCTCCCGCTCCAGCTCCTCGGCGTGGCTGTCCTGCGCGGACGCGCGAGGCTGGTGCGACGTCTCGTCTGGAGGCGCGGCGCCCTCCTTCCGGAAGAGTACCAGGATGCTGCGCGTGCCCGTCTCGGCGTCGCGCAGCGGGTGGACCTCGATGGTGACCGGCGCGCTCTCTTCGCCGATCTTTATGCCAACGTGACGAGCCGAGGTCGGCACGTTCTCCGCGAGCGCACGATGGATCGCCGTCCGCAGCTCGACGTGTAGCTCGGGACGGGCCAGCCGGAGCAGGTTCAGGGTCGCGATTCCCGGCTGTGGTTCGAGGTATGGGCCGGTGCTGCCCCGGAACTGCAAGATGTCCAGGGCCTCGTTGACCAGGACCCCGGGAGGACCGAACCGCTCGAGCACCTTGCGATCGGCCAGCTGCTGGAGGTTGGCCACCGGCCGCAGAGGGTCCGGCTGCGAGCCTCGGGCGCTCCCGACGTTTCGCAGCACCACTCCATCGAGCCCGAACATGCCAGCGCTGGCGACGTTCTTCTTCGCGTAGATCCGGTTCTTCTTGTCGACGATCGAGAACAGCTCCGGGCTGTCCCCCACCGTCTCGCTCGTCCCGAGGACCAGGAACCCATCGGGCACCAGCGCGTAGTGCAGGATCTGCAACACCCGCTTCTGGAGCGCACCCTGAAGGTAGATCAGGACGTTGCGGCAGCTGGCGAGGTCCAGCCTCGAGAAAGGTGCGTCGCGCGTGACGTCGTGGTTGGCGAAGACCACCAGCTCGCGCAGGCGCCGGCCCACCTCGTAACCGTGCTCGCGCCGCAGGAAGAAGCGCCGCAAACGATCCGCCGAGAACAGGATGAT
>CAZDSB010000392.1:0-4034 GCA_964507515.1 uncultured Myxococcaceae bacterium | reverse complement strand
GCGCAACTCGGAGGTGATCCACGCCGGGATCTATTACCCGTCGGGGTCGCTCAAGGCCAGGCTGTGCGTGGAGGGTCGGCGGCAGCTCTACGCATACTGTGCCGACCGAGCCATTCCTCACGCTCGCACGGGCAAGCTGATCGTCGCGACCTCGCTGGACGAGGTCCCCGTCCTGGAGCGACTGAAGACGTCCGCCGAGTCGAACGGGGTGTCGGATCTGGTCTGGCTCTCCGGAGAAGAGGCACGCGCGCTCGAGCCGGAGGTCCGCTGCGTCCGGGCCCTTCTCTCGCCGAGCACTGGAATCGTCGACACTCACGCGCTGATGACAGCGCTCCGCGCCGACGCCGAGGGCACCGGCGCAAGCGTGGCCTTCCTCACGCCGGTGGTCGGCGGGCGCGTTCACGACGACGGGATCGAGCTCTCCCTGGGTGGAGACGAGCCAGCGTCGGTGCGGTTCCGGATGGTCGTGAACTGCGCGGGGCTGTGGGCACCGCAGGTGACGAGGAGCATCGACGGCGTTCCTGCGAGGGAGATCCCGGTCCATCGCTTTGCCCGGGGCCACTACTTCATCCTGGCAGGGCGCTCTCCCTTTCGGCATCTGGTGTATCCGGTGCCTCCACCTGGAGGGCTGGGCATCCACGTGACGGTCGACCTCTCCGGCGCGGCGCGTTTCGGCCCCGACGTGCAGTGGGTCGACGGGGTGGACTACGGGTTCGACGACTCGCGGGCGGAGTCGTTCTATCGCTCTATCCGGACGTATTACCCCGGCCTGGGGGATGATCGGCTCCAGCCGGGCTACGTCGGGGTTCGTCCCAAGCTCTCCGGCCCTGGCGAGCCGGCGGCGGACTTCGCCATCCACGGTCCGGCGGTGCATCACGTTCCAGGGCTCGTCAACCTCTACGGGATCGAGTCGCCGGGTCTGACCGCGGCGCTGGCGCTCGCGGAGCACGTGGTTCGAGACTACTTCCAGCGGTGAGCCGCCCGACCGTGGCCCTCACTGTCGTCCGCCCCGGGGTTCGGTCGGTGGAAGCGTGCGGAGGGCGACGGCGCCGGCCAAACCGGAGCGAGCGGATGAGCCGACGGCGGCCACGGGGTCCGGACCCGTGCTCGGGGGGTGGGCTTCCGGGACCAGGGGCCACGCGCCGTTCGCGACGCAGATCTTTCCCACCAGCGCATACGCCACGGCGACCGTGAAGACGGAGCCCCAGTGTCCGAAGCCGAGGTCCCCGTATCCCTGCATGAGGTAGCAGATCTGGACCGCCGCCGCCCCCAGCGCCGTGACTCGCTCTCGCCCGTTCCGACCCCAGCGGTAGGCGCGCACCGTGAAGAAGAAACCGACGGGGAAGAGCATCCAGATGAAGGCGAAACCGAGGACTCCGCCGTAAGCCCACAACCCCATCACACTGTTGTGAGGGATATACGGCTCCAGCTCGTAGACGGACGTGACGTCGGGCAGCTTGATCGCCTGGATGAAGGGGTGCCCGAACCCGGAACCCACCAGCGGATTCTGCGAGTAGGTGTAGACGAGGTTGTAGACCTCCAGGTCTCGCCAGAGGGTCGAGCTGTTCGCGGTCGAGTCCATCATCGAGCGAACCTTCTGGACCGGCCAGAACGCCACCGACTTCGGCGCGTTCCAGGCCACCACCGAGTAGATGAGCAGTGGAAGCCAGCCGAGCACCAGCCACCTGCCGACGCGACGTTTCAACGGTCGCCAGGGGGTGATGATCCAGAAGTAGAGCGCGATGAATCCGATCTCGGCCCAGACCACCCGTCGGTTGTTGGCCTTGATCGCCCAGGCGAAGACCGGCAGGAGCCCCGCGGTGAGCGCGGCGGTCTGCTTGCTCGGCATCTCCAGGATGAGTCCTCCGAGGATCGCGACGCAGGTGGCAAAGAGGACCGAGTCTCCGTGCGTCGTGGCGTGCGGCATCATGTCGACGTCGGGGAACATCGTTCGCAAGATGATGGCCTCCACCGCGCGGAAGACGCCCACCGCGAGGATCACCTTCCCCACCACCGGCGCATCGCCCGGTCCGCGGAGGGCCTGATTCATCAACGCGTAGACGAGGGGCAGGTACAGCCAGCGCGTGGACTGCCACAGCGCGTACCGGAACTCGCCTCCACGGGCCATCCCGTAGATGAACATCCAGGCCACGGCGACGAGGGACAGCAGCGCCATGGTCCGGATGGGGGCGGCCGAGTCGACCCACCCGACCTGATCCACGGTGCTTCCGTGCAGATGCCGGTAGATGACGATCGTGACGAGAAACAACGCGAGTAGATCGAAGCCGCTGACGACCAGAGCCGGGACAGGGAGGATCAGGTTCAGCTTCCCCCACAGCACGCTGCCCACCACGTTCCACGGCGTCTCCACCCGGCCGCAGGCGAAGGCATCCCCCGGGGCCTCGAGCGCCCAGGCCAGGAACAGGAGGATCACCATGGAGACCCGCAACGGAAGGAACCATGCACCCCAGACGACGAGTGCGATCTCGGCCGGAATGAGCGCGATGGCAATCTCACCGTTGCCGAGGATCAGTGCCGCGAGCGTGGCGATGGTCAGGACCGCAATGACCAGGACCGAGCGCGTCCGGCCCGATCGCTCGCTCGACCCGTGCGTCTCCCCACCGATCAGATCCGAAGCCCGCATGGGTCAGAGGAGCCTGGGGTAGAGCTTCAGGAGAAACACGGCGTACAGGACCTCCACGAGGAGCATGGTTCCGAGCAGGGACCGGAGCGCCCGTCGCGGGTCCTTCGCCTTGGCGGCCGAGGCAGGAAGGACGAAGGTGCAGAAGATGATGGCGAAGAGCAGGAGCTTCAGCACGCTCCTCGAGACTACCAGAGGAGGTGTGGGCTCAGCTGGGTCGCCCTCCGGTCAGTCCTTACCGCGGTCGGCCGGTCGAGGGGACCTTGGGCCCGCCGGCCATTCCTGGCAGTCTGTCGCACGCGATGCCTGGAGAGGTCCGATGACGCGCGGCAATGAGGGCGGCCGCCGCCCGGGGGCGGGTGCTCCCTACTCCCAGGATCTCTTCGACTGGGGCGGCATCGGCCGGATGCTGACGCTGGTCTGGCACTCGGTGGGTCGACACCGACCAACCTTCTTCGCGATCTGGATCGCCGTCGTGGGTTGCGCCGTCGGTCTCCTGGCCGTGCTCCCGAGGACGTACGAGGTCCAGGTCACCCTCCAGGCGCAACGGAACGAGGTGATCGAGTCACTGACCAGATCGTCGCCCTCGGCCAAGATCGATACCCCCACCAAGATGGCGTTCGAGACCGTGCTGCGCCACGACAACCTGGTCGCGCTGATCAAGGAAACCGATCTGCTGAAGAGGTGGCCGCAGAACCGGGCCCCGCTCCTGCGCCTGAAGGACATCCTCTGGGCCAGATTCTTCCCCCCGCGGACCGAGTCCGAGCAGATCGAGGGGTTCGTCGGTCTCCTGGAGAAGGACCTCTGGGTCAGCAACAACGAGGGAACCGTCACCATCGGGATTCGTTTCCCCGATGCAGCGCTCGCCTATCACCTGGTCGAGGCCGCACAGGAGAGCTTCCTCGAGGCCCGCCATGCGGCGGAGATCTCCACCATCGCCGAGGCCATCTCCATCCTCGAGAATCGGGCCGCCCAGGATCACGACGTGGTGGACAAGGCGCTACAGCGGTTGAGTGAGCTGCGCCAGACCCGGGCCTCGAAGCTCGGCCGGCGGGCCCCGGCGCGGACCACGAGCGCCTCGCTGGGCCCGGTGCCCGACAAGCAGAGTGCACAGCTGCTGGTTCAGATCGAGAGCCGCCAGCGTGCGATTGCCGATCTCGAGGAGTTCCGGCGGAAGCGAATCGGGGAGCTCGAGGCCCGGCTCCAGGAGCAGCGGGCGCTCTTCTCCGACAGTCATCCGGTGGTGCTCGACATCCTCCAGAGCCTCACTGCTCTCCGCAGTGAATCTCCGCAGGTCGTCGCCCTGAAGCAGGAGCTGGCGCCCATGGAGGCAGAGCTGAAGCAGCGGGGCCTGCTGCCGGACGTCGCGATCAGGGCCCGGCGCAACACGCCG
>CAZDSB010000391.1:0-4594 GCA_964507515.1 uncultured Myxococcaceae bacterium | reverse complement strand
GGTGTCTGACACCTCGTAGCGGGCAACCTCGGGACGAAGTGCCGGGGGCCCTCCCGCGCCGTCAGTCGTGCAGGCGGAACCGCTCGCCGAGGTAGACGGCCCGAGCGCGCTCCGACTCGGCCAGCGCCCGCGGCGTCCCCTCCTCGATGACCTGGCCCTGTGCGATGAGGTAGGCGCGGTCGACGATGCGCAGCGTGTCCTGCACGTTGTGGTCGGTGATCAGGACCCCGAGGCCGCGCTCCTTGAGCCGGGCGATCTGCCGCTGCAGGTCCCCGACGTTGATCGGGTCCACGCCGGCGAACGGCTCGTCGAAGAGCATGAACCGCGGCGCCGGGATCAGCGACCGCGCGATCTCCGACCTCCGCCGCTCGCCGCCGGAGAGCTGCTCGCCGAGCGACTCGGCCACGGTCGTCAGGCCGAACTCCTCGATCAGCGCCTGCGCCCGCGCCTCCCGCGACGCCCGCCCGAGCGACGGGTTCAGCTCGAGCACCGCCAGGAAGTTCTGGCGCACCGTCAGCCGCCGGAAGATGGACGGCTCCTGCGGCAGGTACCCGAGCCCCGCGCGCGCCCGGCGGTGAATCGGCAACCGGGTCAGCTCCACGTCGCCGAGCCACACCCGCCCCGCCTCCGCCGGCACCAGCCCGACCACCATGTTGAAGGTCGTCGTCTTCCCCGCACCGTTCGGCCCGAGCAGCCCGACGATCTCCCCCGGCGACACCTCGAGCCGCACTCCGTCCACCACCCGGCGGCGGCGGTACGTCTTCACCAAACCCTCGGCGCGCAACCGGTCCGGCATCAGGGCGCCTTCGTCGGAGGCGCCGGCGTCGGCTTCTTCGTGCCCGGCTCCTTCCCCTTCGACTCGAGCACGCCCTTCACCCGCTCCACCTCGATGAGGTCGGTGTCCACGTAGAACACCACCCGGTCGCCCTTCATCGTGTTGGTGCCCTGGCGCGCCTCCGGGTTCCCGGTGAGCACCAGCACCTCCTTCACCGTGTCGTAGTCCGCGTGGTCGCCGCGGGCCCAGCGCTCGCCATCGACGGCCTGCACGTTCCCGAAGCACTCGAGGCGGGTGATCTGCGTCGCGTCCTTGCCGAGGTAGTGGCCGATGGAGCGATCGCAGGTGAGCGTCGTCGTGTTCCGCACCATCTTCACGTGGCCGGTGCACACGAACCGCTGCGAGCTGCCCTCCATTCGCCCCTTGTCGCAGTCGACGAAGACCGGGTTCTCCGGAGTCGCGATCTGCGTCCGTCCCGAGTCCGCGCCACCCGGCGCCTTGCCTGGGCGTCCCGAGGGCGCTGGCTTGCTGGCCGGTGGCTTCGGCGCGGGCGGCGTCGTCTGCGCGAGCGCGGCCCCGGCCGAGAGGAGCGCCCCCAGAAACCACGCGCGGTCCTTGCTCACAGCGCGCTCACCCGGCTCTGCATCCGATCGAACTCGTACAGGTCCTCGCGCAGGTGCAGGTCGAACCCCTCCGCGTGGAGCCAGTACCCGTTCGGCCCCTGCACCTCGACCGGGCTCGCCCCCGTCGCGTGCATGGTGAGCGTGTCCAGGTGCGCGGTCTCGGTCCTCCCCGCCAGCCCGGTGGGCGTCCGCAGATCCACCCCGCCCCACACGTCGATGCCGCGCGACAGGAGATTTCCCCGCGCCGCACGGGTCGTGATGCGCGTCGCCGGCGGCAGCCGCCCGGTCGCGGAGGGCGCCTCGCGCGACAGGACGTCCAGGGTGCCCGGCCCGGAGAGCACGTCGGCCGACGCCCGGTAGTACGCCATGCTCTCCGACCGACCCACCGCGGTCAGCATCGAGCCCCGGTAGCTCCGCAGCCGCACCTCGTGGAGCGTCACCTCCGGCGGAGGCGGACCCTCGTCCCTGGGCGGTGCCTCACACGCGGCGAACAGGGTCAGTGCTGCGAGCGCGAACCTCACCGGTACCTCAACGGCCTAGCACGGTTTCGTCTTCCACCGCTGGTGCATCCAGACCCACTGCTCGGGGTGGGCGCGGATGCCGGCCTCGATGCGCGCCGTGAAGCGCGCGGTCAGCTCGACGACGTCGCGCTCGTCGTCCCCCGTCCGGGGAACCTCCACCTCCTCGGTGCTCGCCCGGTACACCCCGTCGTCTCCGCGGTGATTCAGGCAGACCAGCGCCGTGGCGCCGGTGCGCACGACGAGGTCCGCCGCCGCGCGCGGGGTGGCCGCCGGTCGCCCGAAGAAGGGGACGAAGACGTTCTGCACGTTGGTGTCCTGATCGATGAGCATGGCCAGCAGCTCGCCCCTGCGGAGCGCCCGGAGCATCGCCACCGCCGCCCCGGGCTGTCCTCGCCACACGTTTCGCAGCCCTCCCCGCGAGCGGAAGCGGTCCACCAGGCGATTGAGACGTGGGTCGACGTTCTCCTTCCCCACCGCCGCCAGCGGCAACCCGTGACGCGCGACGGACCAGGCGTGCAGCTCCCAGTTCCCGAGGTGCGCGGAGATGCACACCACTCCCCTGCCCCGGGCGTGAGCCTGCTGGATCCCCTCGATCGCGCCGCCGGACATGTCCACCAGCCGATCGAGCCCGGCGACTCCGAGTCGCGGCGCCACCGCCATCTCCAGCGCCGCCGTCCCCAGGTGCCGGAAGCAGCGACGCACCAGCTCCAGCCGGGGCTCCTCCGCCATCTCGGGGAAGGCCACCGCGAGGCTGGCCAGCGCCTTCCGCCGCTCGCCGGGAGCCAGGTGGAACGCCGCGGTCCCCACCGCCCGCCCGAGCGCCTGCGCCCAGCGGAGGGGAAGCCACTCCACCACCGCCAGCACGGCCCGGAGGAGGCCGTACCGCAACGTTCGCTTCAGGCGCTTGGACAGGGGTGGTGCCACCGTGGGAAACGGACTCCTATGGCACAGCGGGAGTGGAACTTCGACGGACTGGTGGGGCCGACCCACAACTACGCCGGGCTCTCGCCGGGGAACATCGCCTCGCAGACGCACGAGGGCAACGTCTCCAACCCGCGCGAGGCGGCGCTCCAGGGTCTGGAGAAGATGCGCTTCGTCTCCAACCTGGGCGTGAGCCAGGCGGTGCTGCCGCCGCAGCCGCGCCCATCGCTCCGGACGCTGCGCGCGCTCGGGTACGGCGGTCGCGACGAGGAGGTGCTCGCGCGGGTCTTCAGCGAGGACGAGCACCTGCTGCGCCTTTGCTCGAGCGCCGCGGCCATGTGGACGGCCAACGCGGCGACCGTCGCGCCCTCGAGCGACACCGGCGACGGCCGGATGCACCTCACCGTGGCGAACCTCCAGGCGATGTTCCACCGGGTGCTCGAGGCGGAGACGACCCACGCCGTGCTGCGGTCGATCTTCGCGGACGAGCGAAGGTTCGCGGTGCACGCCCCGCTGCCCGGCGGCGGCCACTTCGCGGACGAGGGCGCGGCGAACCACGTGCGCCTCTCGGTCGACGGCCGTCCGGCGATGCACCTCTTCGCCTGGGGCCGGAGCACCTGGCACCCCGTGAAGGGACCGGACCGCTTCCCCGCGCGACAGACGCTCGAGGCCTCGCATGCGCTGGCGCGGCTCCACCAGCTCCACCCGGACGCGTGCCTCTTCCCGCAGCAGGCGCCGGCGGGCATCGACGGCGGCGCCTTCCACACCGACGTGCTGGCGGTGGGCAACGATGCGTTCCTCATGCTTCACGAGGAGGCCTTCGTCGCCGCAGAGCCGCTGCTCGCCACGCTGAGGAACCGCCTGGGCGACGCGTTTCGCTGGGTGATGGCCAGCAGCAAGGAGCTCCCGGTCGCCGAGGCGGTGTACGGCTATCCCTTCAACAGCCAGGTGCTGACCCTGCCCGACGGAAGCATGTGCATCGTCGCGCCGGTGGACTCGCGCCAGCGTCCCAGGCCGCGGGCCTTCCTCGAGCGGGTGCTCGCCGAGGACAACCCGGTGCGCCAGATCCACTACCTCGACGTCCGCCAGTCGATGAACAACGGCGGCGGGCCGGCCTGTCTGCGGCAGCGCATCCGCCTCACCGACGAGGAGCGGGCCGCGGTGAAGGCGCGGGTGTTCCTAGACCAGGCGCTGGCGGCGGACCTCGAGGCGTGGATCCGCCGGAACTACCGCGACAAGCTGGCGGTGCGCGACCTCGCCGACCCGGCGCTGGCGCGGGAGTCGCTGACCGCCCTCGACGAGCTGACCGGGATCCTCGGGCTCGGAAGCGTCTACGACTTCCAGCAGAGCCCACGCTGAGACGGCTCCCTCACGGCTGACACGCAGTGCCGAACTGGGCGGCCTCCGCGCAGTACGTCGCCGTGAGATGCCCGGACATCCGCGCCTCGCCGAACACCAGGTCGACGGACACGCTCGTCTGTCCGCCGGCCTGCGAGAGCCCCACGCTCTCGACGGTGATGGTTCCGCTGTTCGGCTGGAGCGCTCCGAAGCCGATGCACGACGCGGTCCAGAACAGCAGCGGGTACGACCACTGCCCTGGGCCGTTCAGCGTCTTCGAGAAGGTGTAGGTCCCGGTGACGATCGGATCCATGGAGGCGCCGTCCCAGTTGGCGAGCCAGACCTCGAGCAGATTCATCTCGTGGCCGGGGGCCTGGAACCCGTTCATGATCGCGCAGAGGTTCTCCTGGTCCGCT
>CAZDSB010000390.1:0-8267 GCA_964507515.1 uncultured Myxococcaceae bacterium | reverse complement strand
TCACGCGTGCCCCCTCGGCGACGTTCAGCTCCGCGATGCGGGCCGAGACGCGGGTGGCGAGCACCGCGTGGTCCACCGCGCTCACCGTCGCCGGGACCCAGGTGCGCTCGCCCAGTTCCTCGGCGGCGACCAGTTTCACCTTCGCGGTCGGAAGCTCGGGAGGGGCGGCCGTCTTGCTCCCGCCGCACCCCGCCGCGAGGAGCACCACCAGGAGACGCCTCACGGGCGCACCCCTTCCACCGGCTGACCCGAGGCGTGCTCCAGCTCGGCGCGTGCGATCCTCGCCTGCAGCTCGCTGCGGAGCAGCAGCGCCCGCGCCGAGGTGAGACCGGTCTCGGCGTCGAGGAGCTCGGTGAGCGGGACGAGCCCCTGGCGATGGCGCGCCTGGCGCAGGTCGCGGGCCTGCTCCGAAGCGCTGACGGCGGTGCGTGCGGCGTCGAGCGCCGCGGCCGAGGCGGTGACGGAGGCGCGGGCCTGGTCCAGCTCCGCGGCGAGCGCCCGCTCCTGGCCGATCCGCCGCGCGTCAGCGGCTGCGCGGGCGGCATCCGAGGCGTCGGCCATCTTGAAGGAGGCGACCGAGCCGTGCCAGCGGAGGACGAGGAACGCCATCCCCCAGGTGTTCCCCTCCGACAGCGAGGCACGCTCCGTCGCCACGCCACCCTGGAGGACCAGCGTCGGCCAGAGGCGTCCGTGCGCCTCGTCCGAGGCGGCGGTCCGCTCGTCCACTCCGGAGCGCGCGGCGC
Organism: uncultured Myxococcaceae bacterium; assembly: GCA_964507515.1. Classification (GTDB taxonomy): domain Bacteria; phylum Myxococcota; class Myxococcia; order Myxococcales; family Myxococcaceae; genus RPRB01. Next base: position 7,524 of record CAZDSB010000390.1, on the reverse strand, counting down.
GGAGCTCGGGGCGCTCCTCGATCTCGCTCCCCACGGTGGCGTCGGGTGGGACGAGGGGAGTCACCAGGCTGCCCGATGACGGCTCCTGGCCGACGAGGAGGTTGAACCCCGTGCGTGCCTGGGCGAGCTGACGGACCACCGCTGCACGCTCTGCCTCGGCCTGGGCCCGGTAGGCGGTGCTCCGCGAGCCTTCCGACTGGAGCACGACGTCCTGGGCGACGCGTGCCTTCACGAAGGTCTCGGTGTCGCGGGCCGTCCGGAGCGCGTCGTCGGCGTAGGCGAGCGCCTCCTCCGCGGCGCGCACGGAGAAGTACGCACGCACCACCTCCAGAGCGACCTGCCGCTGCATCACCGCGTGGCCGGCCTCCTCGGACTCGGCGCCGGCATGCGCGCGGCGACGGGCGGCCCAGAGCGCCGCGTCGATGAGCGGCTGCTCGATCACCGCGGAGAGTCCGAGGCTCCCGCGCGCCTCGGGGCTGTTCAGCCGGGCGGGATCGAAGTCCGCGGGGGTGATCTTTCCCTGGTCGAGGAGCAGGGCGAAGGTGTGCGAGGGCTGCGAGGTGAGCGTGCCCTGCGCGCCGAGGACCAGGGTGGGGCCGAGCGCCCAGTCCGCCGCCTCGGCGCCACGCGCGGCGGAGGTGGCCTGGGCCGAGGAGGCCTGCAGGCGCGCATCGTGGGTCCAGGCGGCGCGGATGGCGTCGGCGACGGTCAGCTCGGGAGCGGCGAGCGCCGCGGGAGCGCTCGACAGAAAACCCGTGAGCACGATTCCGGATGCAGCGTGTCGTAAGGTCATGGAGTGCCTGCTGAGAGCCGCGAACGGCTCCGCGAGGTTCTTCGCTGCTCTACACGCCGGGAGCCGTCCGACGCCACCCTGGTGATCTCACCCGGGCGGTTCCGGTAGGAACGGGCCCGTACCCTGGAGGAAGCGTGAGAACAGCGGTGGTGTTCGCCGTGCTCGCCGTGTCCGGCCTGGCCTCGGCCGAGGAGGGGATGTGGACCTTCGACCGGTTCCCCTCCGCGAAGGTCAAGGCGAAGTACGGTTTCGCGCCGGACGCCAAGTGGCTCGAGCACGTCCGGCTGTCCTCGGCCCGCACCCAGCACTGCTCGGCCGGGTTCGTCTCGGCGAGCGGGCTGGTCGTCACCAATCACCACTGCGCCAGCGATTGCGCCGAGCACCTCTCCACCTCGGGTCGCGATCTGGTGAAGGACGGCTTCGTCGCGCGGAAGCAGGAGGACGAGCTGCGGTGCCCGGGAGAGCACGTCGATCAGCTGGTCGAGATCACCGACGTCACGGAGCGCATCGGCAAGGCCACGCGCGGCAAGACGGGTGACGCGCTCGCCGCCGCGCTCCGGGCCGAGACCGGCGCCATCGAGAAGGCGTGCCAGGCCGACGCGCGGACGCGCTGCCAGGTGGTCACCCTGTACCGGGGCGGCCTCTACCATCTCTATCGCTACCGGCGGTGGACCGACGTGCGGCTGGTCGTCCTCCCCGAGGACGCCATCTCCAACTTCGGCGGCGACCCCGACAACTACGAGTTCCCGCGCTGGGCGCTCGACGTGGCCTTCCTCCGCATCTACGACGACGGCGGCAAGCCGGCGACGACGCCCGAGTACCTCCGCTGGTCGCGCACCGGTGCGACCGAGGGACAGCTGGTCTTCATGTCTGGCGATCCTGGCAAGACCGAGCGCCTCCTCACCGTGGCCCAGCTCCGGTACCAGCGCGACCTCGTCATCCCGGAAGCGGGCCTGCGGCTGGCCGAGCTGCGCGGGTACCTGCAGGGATTTCGTCAGCGAGGACCGGAGCAGGCGCGGATCGGGCTCGGTCCGCTGCAGTCCGTGGAGAACAACCTCAAGCGGGCGAAGGGGCAGTGGCGGGTCCTGTCCGCTCCGAAGTTCATGGCCGAGAAGGAGCGTGCCGAGAAGGTGCTCCGGACGCGCGTGAACGCGGATCCACGCCAGAAGGAACGGAGCCGCGCATGGGACGAGATCGAACGGGCGACCGACGAGTACCTCGGCTTCCGGAGCGAGCTCCGGTATCTCGAGGACTCCGCCGAGCTCGTGAGCCCCGTCGAGGAGAGACCCTGGGCGTTCGACTCGCAGCTCTTCCGGGAGGCTCGCCAGCTCGTGCGCGCACGTACCGAGCGGAAGCTCCCCACGGAGCAGCGACTGCGTGAGTTCCAGGACGCGAGCCTCCCCGCCTTGACCGAGGCCCTCTTCTCCACGGCGCCCATCCACGCCGAGCTGGAAACCGCGACCCTCGGCTGGTCGCTGACCAGGATGCGCGCGGAGCTCCGGCCGGAGCACCCGATCGTCCGGAAGCTCCTGTCGCGCGAGGCTCCCGACGAGCTCGCCGCCCGGGTGGTCGGAGGGACGAAGCTCGGTGACCCGGCGGTGCGCAAGCGCCTGTGGGAGGACGCCGCCGCCCTCGACGCGGCGATGACGACGGACCCGATGCTCCAGCTCGCCGCAGCCGTCGACGAGGAGGCCCGGTCGGTGCGGAAGCGCTTCGAGGTGGTCGATGCGATCCTGAAGAGCAACGGCGAGCTGATCGCGCGCGCCCGGTTCGACGTGCTCGGGACGACTGTCTACCCGGACGCGACGTTCACTCCCAGGCTCTCCTACGGGACGATCCGCGGCTACGAGCTGCCCGGTCGGACCATCCCCTGGCGCACGGAGCTCGCCGGACTCTGGACGCGGGCGACCGGGCGCCCTCCCTTCGAGCTCCCCCCGTCGTGGCTCGCCGCCCGGGGGAAGATGCCTGACTCGCTTCCCTTCAACGTGGTGGGCACACCCGATTCGGTGGGCGGAAGCTCGGGGTCACCCATCGTCGACCGCAACGGCGAGCTGGTGGCGCTCAACTTCGACCAGAACTCCTTTGGGACGGCGACGCCCTTCGGCTACGACGAGACTCGCCGGCGGGCGGTCTTCCTCCACAGTGAGCTCATCCTCCGCGCGCTCGAGACCGTCTACGGCGCGCAGCGGATCGTCGACGAGATCCGCCCGCGCTGAGGCTGTTGCTCACTCCACCGAGGGACGGAGCGCCCTCGGCCAGAAGGCATAGGCCCAGGCGGGAAGGAACAGCACGGCCTCGGTGAGCAGTACCAACAGACCACGGGCGCTGAGCATCCGCGCGCCGATGGGCGCCACCGGGATGAACTGCCAGGGAAGGAAGTACCGCTGAGTGTCGACCGGCCAGAAGAACTCGATCCCGAGCCCGCCGGTGGTCATGGCGTCCAGCACGCCGTGGCTGGCGACGACCACGGTCGCCAGGAGCGCATCCGTGAGCACCGGTCGCCGGCGGGAGGCGAGCCCGAGCGCCACCACGAGGCCGACGGCCACCGCGAACAGCAGCGAGTGAGTCATCCCGCGGTGGCCGTACGGATTCGAGTAGGGGATTCCGAGGCGGAAGGCGATGACGTCCACGTCGGGGAGGACCGAGAGGGCGGCGAGCCCCACCATCGAGAGCCCGAGCCGGGGCGCTCTGGGCCGCGAGTCGCGCCAGCGTGCCGCCACGACGCCGAGCGCGACGTGGCCGAGAGTCGCCATCAGCGGCCCGTCCAGGTCATCGCTGGAGGCTTCCCTCGGTCGGATCCGGCATCAGGCGTCGCCGGCCCGGGCGAGGCCTGCGTCCAGTCGATCCACGAGACGCAGCAACGCATGCCGGTCGATCCGGCCGTCGGTGGCATCGGACAACGACATGAGCTGCTCGAGCACCCAGCGAGAGACGAAGAGCAGCACGGGTCGCTCGCGCTCGGTGATGCCGGCCTCCTGATAGCGCCGGTTCCGCATGTAGTCGTCGTACGCCTCGTGCTCCCGGTCGAGGTCCCACCGGGCCAGCTTGAGCGCCGCGGCGAGGATGGCCGGCGATGGGCGCGGGGCATCCGGTGCGAACAGATCCGCGATCCCGTCACCGGTGTGCTCATCGACCTCCTCGATGGCCAGTGGCCACTGACGAAGCTCGCCGAGGAGCACCTTCGCCGCCTCGTCCAGGAGGTGCTCCCGGAGGCTCACCGGCTTCTGATCGAGAATTCGGTTCCAGCGGTCGCTCACGGCGCGCCTCACCTCGAGGTCTCGAGCTTCGCATGTCTCGCCTCCGGGCGAGTGAGCCGGTGCAAGAGACCCGCCGTCGCCCCGAGGGGTCCGCATGCGGCCGCGCCGGCCAGGCCGCGGGTCCGGACGCGAGGGCGGGGAGGCGAGGCGCCTCGACCGCATCGCCGTGGTGGCGTGGACGCGGTCCTCGCGTCAGACGAGCGGCGCGCGGCCCCCGCCCCGTGCTCTCCTCGCGCGAACTTCCAGGACGAGCGTCAGCAGCACGAGCGTCAGGAGCGGGCCTCCGCCACCGGTGCCTGCTGCGGTGCAGCCACCGGTGATCGCCAGGTCGGGGGCATCGGGCGGCCCGCCGGAGGGGACCGTTCCACCGTCGTTGCCGCCGCCGCCGTCCGCACCCGAGGGGGATCCGCCATCCGGCGCTCCTCCGCCCGCATCCGGACCGCCGTCGGGCGGCACGTTCCCGCCCCCGCCGTCCTCCGCCGCGTCGATCTGCGCCTGGATCCACCGCGCCTGCGTGTCGACCCTGGCCAGCCCACCGGAGCCGCCACAGCCCGCTCCGTTCACGGTGTGCCAGCTGACGACGCCGGCGATGACCTCCCGTCCCTGGCCCGCGTCGAGGAGCCCGGGACCGCCCGAATCACCGGCGCAGATGGCCGGGCCGACGAGGAGGTAGTTCTCGTCGATCCCGGTGATGGGGACGGTGACCTGCATCTTGCTGAACTCGGCCATCGCGGGGCTCGTCGCGCCGAATCCCACGATGCGCAGCGGATCACCCACGACACCGCCGTCGAGCGCCGTCGTCTGGATTCCGAGCGGCTTCACCTCCGGCGGCACCGCCGTCTTGAGAACGACGATGCCGAGGTCGATGTTCGGGTAGGCGCCACTGACGTACTGCGGATGCGGATAGCTCCGCTCGACCATGACGATCGTGCCGCCATCGAGGTAGGACGATCCGAAGTAGACGAATGACCTCGGCTCGCCCTGCGGGTCGACGCAGTGGCCGCAGGTCAGGATCACGCGCGGAGAAACGAGCGCTCCCGTGGACCAGCCTCCGCCTCCGCCGATGAGGACGGTGGCAGGGTCGCCCGGATCGAACGTGCCGTTCATGATCGGCTGGGTGGTGACGCCGGGGCGCCGTTCGGCGGCATCTTCTCCGGGACCGCAGCCGATGAAGGCTGCGAGGAGCAGACCCATCGAGACACGACACGTCGGTCGCGTGGTCATCGCGTGCACTCCTGCCTGGGTGGTTTCGACCGCGGGCGGCGAGTGCAAGAAGGGGGACAGCGCAGCGCCCGGGGAAGATCTCAGCGGGAACGAGCACATCGCTCGCCTGCATGCCCGGGTCTTCCACGAACCTTTTGCGGACTGAAAACTTTGCGACGCGTCGCTCGCACGTGGTCACGGGTGCGCGTGACCCCATCGGGGCCGGACGAGACCACTCGACTACTCGGGCAGGATGCCCGCCTTGCGGAGGTCCGCCGCGACGGTGGCGGCGATGTCGTCCGCGAAGGCGCCGGGGTCGGTGCGCCGCGTGCTGGTGCGCATCGCCCACATCGCCTTGTCGTCCGGCAGCGCCCAGAGCACCGTCTCACCGACGTACTTGTTCTCCTCGGTGGTGTACTCGGCGAAGGTCAGCGGCGCCGACCAGTACTCGTAGAAGCCCTCGGCATCCCAGCCGGACGAGACCGCCCCGCCGACGACGACCGGATTGACCTGCTCCTTGCTGACGCTCTGGATCGTCTTGCTGATGAGCGCGCCCTGGATGCCCTTCGCCTGGACGCGCCGGAGGATCTCCGCCTTCCCCGGATACTCGTCGTAGGACACGAACTGGTAGCCGGGGATCGCGTCGAGCCCGCGCCTGCGAAGGGCGTCGGTGAGCTGCTGCTCGAACTCGATCCGGCCCGTCGGGTACCCGGTGGATGCGAACACGGCGAAGCTCCGGATCTTCCGCGCCGGGAAGCTGGAGTTCGTCCAGGTCGTCTCCACCCGGGTGGAGGCGCAGCCGATCGACAGCACCACGAGGCCGGTGAGCAGGAAGCGGGTCATTCGCCCTTCGATCCAGGGAGGCGTGTTTCCACCACGTCAGGCGCCGAGCGCTTGCGCAGCTTGCCCGTGGCGAGGGACACATTCCACCATGTCCGACGCACGCAGCCTGACGCCCCGCCTCCCCGAGGCGAAGCTCCTCATCGACGGCGAGTCGGTCGCTCCCCTCGACGGCGGCACCGTCCCGGTGACCAATCCCGCGACGGGCGAGACGTTCTTCCACGCTCCCTCCGCCGGGCCGGCCGACGTCGACCGGGCGGTCCAGGCCGCGCGGCGTGCCTTCGAGTCCTGGTCGAGGATGAACCCCAGCGTCCGGGGAAAGCTGCTCCGCAAGCTGGCGGAGGCGCTCTGGGAGCGGCGCGAGGAGTTCGCGCTCGTCGCCTCTCTCGAGAACGGCAAGACCTTCAAGGAGGCCATTCGCGGCGACGTCGCTCCGGGGAGCGCCACGCTCGCCTACGCCTCCGAGTGGCCCAACAAGCTCACCGGCGAGGTCCTCCCCGTCGACGGGAGCTTCCACACCTACGTCCTGCGCGAGCCCATCGGCGTCGTCGCCGCCATCGTTCCCTGGAACTACGCCACCTGCCTCGCGTGCTGGAAGCTCGGTCCGGCGCTGGCCAGCGGGTGCACCGTCATCCTCAAGCCCAGCGAGCTCACGCCGCTCACCGGGATGAAGCTCGGCGAGCTTGCGCGCGAGGTGGGCCTCCCGCCCGGCGTGCTGAACGTGCTCCCCGGATACGGCGCGCCGACCGGCGAGGCCCTCGCGCGGCATCCAGGGGTGGACAAGATCGCCTTCACCGGCTCGGTCCGCACCGCGCGCCGGTTGCTCCACGCCTCGGCGGACACCAATCTCAAGAAGCTGACGCTCGAGCTCGGAGGGAAGAGTCCTCAAGTCATCTTCGCGGACGCCGACATGGGGAAGGCAGTCGAGGCGTGCTTCTGGGGAATCTTCGGGAACAAGGGCGAGGTCTGCAACGCCGGGAGCAGGGTGCTCGTGCACGGCAAAGCACACGACGCCTTCGTGGAGAAGCTGGTGAAGCGCGCGCGAGAGATGGTGGTGGGCGATCCGCTCGACGAGCGCACCGAGATGGGCGCGCAGGTGAGCCAGCACCAGCTCGAGACCATCCTCGGCTACATCGACTCGGGGAAGAGCGAGGGCGCCACCCTCGCCACCGGCGGCGAGCGAGACCGCGAGGGCGTCAAGGCGAAGGGCAGCTTCCTCAAGCCCACCGTCTTCACCGACGTGCAGCCGCACATGCGCATCGCCCAGGAGGAGATCTTCGGCCCGGTGCTCTCGGTCCTGCGCTTCGACGACGAGGGCGAGGCGCTGCGTCTGGCGAACGGCACCAGCTACGGTCTCGCGGCGAGCATCTGGACGCGTGATGTGGCGCGAGCGCACGCCCTGGCGCGGAGGGTCCAGGCCGGCGTGGTGTG
>CAZDSB010000389.1:0-2514 GCA_964507515.1 uncultured Myxococcaceae bacterium | reverse complement strand
CCCGATGGTGACGAGCCCCTCCAGGTCGTCGTGCAGCCCGGCGTACCCGTAGCCGAGCATCCCTCCCATGGAGTGGCCCACGTAGAAGACGCGGCGCCGGCCGGTCTTCTCCTTCACCGCCGCCATGGCCGCCGGGAGGTCGTGCACCAGGTAGTCGTCCAGGTCCCAGCCGTAGTCGAGGTCGTGGGGCAGCGGCCGTCCGGTCGCCACGGAACGCTCGCGCTGCAGCTGGGCGTTGCTCTTCCCGTGGCCGCGCAGCTCGACGATGTGGATGTCGAGCCCGAAGTAGAGGAGGTTCTTGACGAACTCCCCGCTGGTCCAGGTGTGGCGGTTCTGGGAGAAGCCGTGCACCAGCAAGAGCGGCTCGCCGAGCAGCGGCTGGTGGAACGGCTGCGGGGCCGGCTCGTAGCGGGTGACGATCAGCGTCCACCCGTCCGCCGTCTCCACCGGATACTCGGACTTCCGGTACAGGTCCCGGAACGCCACCTCGTCGACCGTGGGCGGCACGACGGGGACATGCGTTCGAGGAAGACGCATCGACGCCTTGACTCTAGGGTCGGTGCCGCGCCGCGCCAAGCACCATGCGTCCTGGCGCCGTCAGCGGGGTGCCAGCGGGTGCTCGAGGAGCGCCTTCACCGCGCCCACGAGGTACAGCGACCCTGCAACGAGCACCCATGCGTCCGGGCCCGCGTGTACCCGCGCCCTGCCGAGGGCCTCCTCCGGTGAGGGGGCGACGTCCACCACCGGGCACAGCGACCGCGCCACGGGCAGGTAGCTGCCGGGGTCGCGGCTGCGCGGGGTCGGCACGGGGGTGAGCGTGGCGGAGGCGCACCGGGGTAGGAGCATCCGCAGCATCGAGTCCACCTGCTTGTCCGAGACCACCCCGAAGACGAGGTGGATGGGACGCCCCGCGTAAGGGACGGCGTGGAGGGCCGCGACCAGCGCCTCGACCGCGTCCTCGTTGTGAGCACCGTCGAGGAGCAGCGGCGGATGACCGGAGACCTGCTCGAGGCGGCCCGGCCAGCGCGTTCGCTGCAGGCCCGTGCGGATGGCCTCCGCGCCCACCGCCACGCCCTGCCCCGCGAGGAGGTGCGCGCAGGCGATGGCCACCGCCGCGTTGTGGTGCTGGTGGCCTCCGTGCAGGCCGAGCGCGAGCCCATCGAGCGAGATCTCCGGGCCCCGGTACCGTCCGAGCCCGTCCAGCGAGAAGTCGCGGCCCTCCACCAGGAGCGGGGCGCCCACCGAGCTCGCGCAGCTCTCGATCACGGCGAGCGCCTCCGGCCGCTGCTCGGCCACGACGCCCGGCACGCCTTTGCGGAGGATGGCCGCCTTCTCCCGGGCGATGGCCTCCAGCGTGTCGCCCAGGAACTCCATGTGGTCCATCCCCACGCGGGCCAGCGCGGTGAGGCGCGGCCGCGCGGCGGTCGTCGCGTCCAGCCGGCCGCCGAGCCCCACCTCCAGCACCGCGACCTCCACGCCCTCGCGGGCGAAGTGCTCGACCGCCACCAGCGTGCCGAGCTCGAAGTACGTCGCCTCCATCGCCGCCGGTGCCTTGCGCAGCACCTCGACGATTCGGGTGCCCAGCGTCTCGTCGTCGATGGGGACCCCGCCCACCTGGATCCGCTCGTTCACCCGGACCAGGTGGGGCGACGTGTACATGCCCACCCGGTGCCCGGCGGCGCGGAGGATGGAGTCGAGGAACGCGCAGGTGCTTCCCTTCCCGTTGGTGCCGCCCACCTGGACCGAGCGGAGACGCATCTCGGGGTGGCCCAGCTCCTCGAGCGCCTCGTGCATCCGGTCCAGGCCAAGCACGACCGTGGACGGCGACCGCGACGCCAGGAAGTCGAGACCCTCCTGCGGCGTCCGCGGAGCGTCCATTCAGCCCATCAGGCCCAGCAGCGTGCCCAGCTTTGCCCTCAGGTCCTTGCGGGGGACGATGGCGTCCACCATCCCGTGCTCGAGCAGGAACTCCGAGCGCTGGAAGCCCTCGGGGAGCTTCTGGCGGATGGTCTGCTCGATGACCCGGGGGCCCGCGAAGCCGATGAGCGCCTTCGGCTCGGCGAGGATGACGTCCCCCAGCCAGGCGAAGCTGGCCGCGACGCCGCCGGTCGTCGGGTGGAGCATCACCGAGACGTAGGGCTTCTTCACCGCGCGGAACCGCGCGATGGCGGCGGAGGTCTTCGCCATCTGCATGAGCGAGAAGATGCCCTCCTGCATCCGGGCACCGCCCGAGGCGCTGAAGACGACCGCGGCGCAGCGGCGCTCGGTGGCGCGCTCGAAGACGCGGGTGACCTTCTCACCGACGACCGAGCCCATCGAGCCACCCATGAACTCGAAGACGAACGCCCCGATGGACACCGGGTGCCCCTCGATGCGGCCCATACCGCCCACGAAGGCGTCGTTCTCGTTCAGCGCGCGGCGGGTGACGCGGAGGCGGTCCCGGTACCGCTTGGTGTCGGTGAAGCCGAGCGGGTCGGTGGGCTCGAGCTCGCGGTCGGTCTCCTCGAAGGTTCC
>CAZDSB010000388.1:0-14371 GCA_964507515.1 uncultured Myxococcaceae bacterium | reverse complement strand
ATCGGCGGGGACACGACGCACGGGAACTCGGCCTGGCACACCCACTTCCGCAACTACGTCAACGGAAGGAACTCGTCGGGAACCTCCACCGCGAACCTGAGAGCCGTGGGAATGGACGGCTGGACGCACGACCACGCCTATGTGGGCAACGTCCTCGAGGGCGGGACGGTGTACCAGACCACACCCTCGTCCCAGAACGGGACGCCGATCTACCAGCTGGGAAACAACGCCCAGGGCATCGGCGGGAACTGGGACAACGGCTATGCCCTGGCCCACATCTTCCGCGACGGGAACTGGGACAACGTGAGCAATGGCGTGGTCTGGGCGAACGGGACGAAGACCCTCGCCTCGTCGTTCTATCTGCTCGCGAAGCCCGCCTTCTTCGGGAGCAACGCCTGGCCCTGGGTGAATCCGCTCACCGGTCAGACGACGACGCTTCCGGCGAAGGCGCGCTACGACGCGCAGACGCCGAACGTGGTGCCCTGAGCCGGGCAGCCTCGGTCTACGCGAGCGACAGGGGATACCCGCCGGCCTCCTCGGCGGCGAGGACCACGGTCTCCCGGAGCGCCGCCGGATCGAACGGTCGGAAGGCGAACAGCGGCGCGATGGCGGCGAGGTGCTTCTCCAGGGCAGCGCCCTCGCTCGAGGCGCACAGCGCGCGACGCGCCCGCTCGCCGCTCCGGGCGATCGCATCCGCGGTCCAGGCCAGGGTCATGGCCATCTTCACCGGATCCAGCCCGCCGGCCGAGGCGGTCTGACCCGTCCGCGCCACCATGGAGTCCACCGCGTACGCGTCCATCACCACGTCCGCCACCGCGGCCATGACCTCCTGGTGCTTCTCGATCTCCGTTCCGAACCGCTCGGCAGCCACCTTCATCGCGTAGAGCGCGGCCATCTTCAGCGCCTCGGCATCCCGCGCCGCACCGGCCACGGCGTCCGCGCCGGAAGGCACCGCGAGCTGCTTCCCCGCGAGGGCCTGCGCGACCGCCTCGGCCTGCGCGAAGAGCGGAAGCGTTCCCTTCACCGCGCGCTTCAGCAGCATTCCGGTCACCAGCATCCGGTTGATCTCGTTCGTCCCCTCGAAGATGCGGTTGATGCGCGCGTCACGGTACGCGCGCTCCACCGGGTACTCCTGGATGAAGCCGGCGCCGCCGTGGATCTGCACGGCGTCGTCCACCAGCTGGCCCAGGGCCTCGCTCCCCATCACCTTCATGATCGACGCCTCGATGGCGAACTCCTCGAAGGCGGCGATGGTCCTGCCCTGGTCGTCCGGGGCGCCCGCCTGGCTGGCGAGGAGCGCGTCGATGACGCCGCTGGTCCGGTAGGTCATCGTCTCGATCGCGTAGATGGCCCCGGCCATGCGGGCGAGCTTCTCGCGCGTGAGCGGGAACTTCGCGACCGGGGTCTTGAACTGCTTTCGCTCCTCCGCAAACTTCAGCGCGTTCCCGAACTGGAGCTTCATCCCACCGAGCACTCCGGCGCCGAGCTTCAGTCGCCCGAGGTTCAGGATGTTGAAGGCGATCTTGTGCCCCTTGCCGATCTCCCCGAGGAGATTCTCGACGGGGATGCGCACGTCCTCGAGGTAGAGCGGGCAGGTCGAGGACCCGCGGATGCCCATCTTGTGCTCCTCGGGACCGACGGTGAAGCCGGGCGCGCCCTTCTCTACCACGAAGCCGGTGAAGTGCTCGCCGTCCACCTTCGCGAACACCACGAACACGTCGGCAAAGGCTGCGTTGGTGATGTAGAGCTTGCTGCCGTTCAGGATCCACGACTTGCCGTCGGGACTCTTCACCGCCTTCGTCTTCGCTCCCAGGGCGTCGCTTCCACTGCCCTGCTCGGTCAGCGCGTAGGCCGCGACCAGCTCACCGGTCGCCAGCTTCGACAGCCACTTCGCCTTCTGGGCCTCGGTTCCGAACCAGGCGATGGGCAGCGTGCCGATACCCACGTGGGCCGCGAAGGTGACGCTCCACGCGCCCATCAGCGAGTTCGCCTCGGCGAGGAGGAGCGAGGTGGTCTTGTCGCCGCCGAGCCCTCCGAAGCGCTCGGGCACGTCGACCATCAGGAGTCCCAGCTCCCCGGCCTTCGCAAGGAGCGAGCGGAGCAGGCCGGGCGTCTTGGCCTCGATCGCGTCGGCCTGGGGCAGGACCTGCTCGCGGCAGAACTGGAGCGCGGTGCGGAAGAGCATCCGCTGCTCCTCGGTGAAGCTCTCCGGCGTGGTGATGCGAGCCCGCCCCGCCTCCTGGAAGAGGAAGCCTCCGCCCTGGGGAATGGACGATGGCGGCGTGGGCTGGAGCACTGCGGTCATGGAGCGCACCTCTGGGACTGATTCTGGAGTCAACGGATAGCCGAACGGAGCCGCGGTTTCCACTCCCGGGCGCCGGCTACCTCCGCGTTGCGCCCGGGCGCGGGTAGACGAGGCACACGGTGTCGAACAGTGGCTCTTTCGGCCCGGACCAGAAGGCCGACAGGACCGTCCCCACCGCGCGCAGCTCGGTGCCGAAGGACGGGACGAGGCAGGCGTCGGTCGCGCGGAACCGTGCCTGCAGCCGTTGCAGCCCCTCGCGGGCAGTGGCGATGTCGAGGCGGCCGCCGCGCACCGGCACCGTGGGGCCGTTCGGGTCGGGGCCCGGAAGCTTCCCGATCCCGCTTACGAGCTCGAGGCCGTCCTGCCGCTGGACGACGCGCAGCTTGCCGGGCTTCGGATCGTCGAGCCATGCATCGAACGTCGGCTCGTCGCGCAGCTCGACCCGGAACGCCACCGAGCCGTCCGGGTGGAGGACCCAGGTCGGGATCTTCGCGTCGTCGAGCGCCGCCAGCAGCGGTGCGATCTCCGCCATGTACGTCGTGTCGTCGGGGACGAGCAGCGCCGGGCCCTTCCCGATCGCCGAGAGGACCGAAGTCACGCCGGCGTCCGCGCGCAGTGACGCGACCGACGATCCGGCCCGGACTGCGCCTGTCCCGAAGGTGACCCGGACGGCGCCTGCGGGGAGGGGCGCGCCCCACACCGGCGCGGGCGGCAGTCGGTGCGGATCCGCCCCCCCATCCGCTCCGGCTGCACCGAGCGGGGACAGCGGCGCAGGGGCGAGCGACGACAGCGGAGGAGCGCTCCGCTCCTCGCACCCCCAGGCCACCACGCACATCCACGGAAAGACGAGAGAGATCGCGCGACGCACGGAACGGCTGCGCAGCATGCACCATCCGCGCGCAACGCTCACGCCCCAGGTTGCGGACACGGGGTGCTAGCCTCTCCTTCCAGGCGTGGCCTCCCTCGTCCCCGTCGAGTTCGGCAAGTACCAGCTGCTCGAGCGACTCGCCGTCGGCGGGATGGCAGAGCTCTACCGCGCGCGGTTCGACGCGATGGCGGGGGTGAGCAAGCCGGTGGTGATCAAGAAGATCCTGCCGGCGTTCGCGGGGAGCGAGTCCTTCGTTCGGATGTTCGTCAACGAGGCCCGCATCGCGGTCTCGCTGAGTCACGGAAACATCGCGCAGGTCTTCGACTTCGGGGAGATCGACGGCGACTACTTCCTGGCGATGGAGTACGTGCACGGCCAGCCGCTGAGCCGCGTGCTCCGGCGCGCGCACTCGCTCCAGTTCCCCTTCCTTCCCGAGCCGATCGCCCTGCAGATTGGCATCGGCATGTGCCGGGGGCTCCACTATGCGCACTCGCGCGTGGACGAGCGCGGGCGCTCGCTGCAGATCGTGCACCGCGACGTCTCGCCGCAGAACGTGCTGCTCGGATACGCGGGCGAGGTGAAGATCGTCGACTTCGGCATCGCGCGCGCCCGCAACGCGACCGACGCCGCGATGCAGGCCACCGGCGTGAAGGGAAAGTATCCCTACTTCTCACCGGAGCAGGCCCGCGGAGAGCCGGTGGACTTCCGGACCGACCTCTACGCGACCGGCGTCGTGCTCTACCAGATGCTCTGCGGGCGGCTGCCGCACCTCGGCAAGATGGTGCCGGCCATGCAGAGCATCATCCGCGGCGAGTTCCCGACGCCGAGGACCCTCAACCCGCGACTCTCTCCGGAGCTCGAGGCCACAGTCCTGCGGGCGATGGCCCATGTGCCGGGGCAGCGATTCGCCTCGGCCCAGGAGCTGGAGCACGCGCTCGCGGATGCGCTGCACGCGCTCGGCCCCCGGCCGCCGACGCTGGGCGACTTCATGTCCTTCCTGTTCGAGCCCGAGCTGCTCGCCGAGGGCCACGAGGTCCGGCTGCCCCGGGCGCTCCTCGAGCAGGTGCCCGAGTGGCGGAAGGGACCCCGTCCCGAGGAGCCGGTGGAGGCGGTGCCCTCGGTCACGACGGCCGCGATCCGGACGACCGCGCCGGCGCCGACGATGGCGTGGAAGGTGGTGGCCCTGCTCGGGGTGGCGCTGCTCCTCGGGACCATCCTCGCGGCGGTCCTCGGCCGCGCGCCGACGTTCGAGGTCGAACTGCTCTCCGAGCCCACCGGCGCGAGCGTCGAGGTGGACGGGGCGTCGGTGCCCGGAACCACCCCGCTGCGCATCACCCACCTCGGCGCCGACCAGCCGCACCAGCTCCGCGTGAAGCTCCCTGGGCGGCCGGAGTGGACGGGGGAGATCACCGGTCGATCGGGCGCGACCGTGCACCTCCGGGCCGAGCTCCGGCCGGCGCCGCAGGTCCCCGGGGACTCACCCGCCCCGCGCTGACCGGGCCCCCCCTCCGGAACCCCGCGTCCGCGGCCTGTTTCGGGCTTGGCCCCGCGTTCGCAATGGCAGGGAGCATGCGCCGGACACGGGTCTTGGTGGTCGACGACGAGCCCCTGGTGGCGAGCGCGGCCCGCAGGCTGCTCGCGCGGACGCACGAGGTCGTGGTGGCGCACGACGGGCACTCGGCCCTGGCGATGCTGGAGCAGGGCGCGTTCGACGCCGTGCTGTGCGACATCATGATGCCGCAGATGACCGGCCTCGAGCTGCACGCCGTCCTCTGCGCGACGCGACCGGACGTCGCTGGGCGGATGATCTTCCTCACCGGCGGCGTGTTCGACGGACGCGCCGAGCGGTTCCTCCAGGACCATGCTCGCTGGTGCATGGGGAAGCCGTTCGACCCCGGGGCCCTGCTCGCGCTGGTGGCCGAGCGCATCGCCAGCGCCGACGCCCTCGCGCCGTGCCGCGGGATGGTGTAGGCCCTCCCCCTCGACATGGCCGAGACAGCTCTGCCGCCGCCCCTGACGCTCGTCGTCGGGGACCGCGTCGTCTATCCCAACCAGGGCGTTTGCCGGGTGACCAGCGTGGAGTCGAAGGAGGTCGCCGGGCAGACGCTCACCTTCGTCACCATGAAGCGCGAGGAGGACGGCGCGGTGGTGATGGTGCCCGAGGCCAAGGTCCGCTCCATCGGTCTACGAAAGGTGGCTGTCCGGGCGGACGTGGACCGGGTCTTCTCCTTCCTGCGCTCGGACAGCGACAAGGCGAACCTCGACTGGAAGCAGCGCGCCCGCACCAACGTGGAGCGGATGAGCCAGGGCGGGCTGATGGGTCTCGCCGAGGTGGTAAAGGGTCTTCAAGTCCTGTCCGAGCTCCGGCCGCTGCCCACGAAGGAGCGCGAGCTGTACGACAACGCGCGGCACCTGCTCGTGGCCGAGCTCTCGGCGAGCCTGAACATCGCCGAGGTGGACGCCGAGGACTCGGTGGACGTGGTGCTCTTCCCGCCGGGCCGTGAGCGGCCGAAGCGGACCGCCGAGGAGTTCCGGAGCGCCACCGGCGACGAGGACGGGATGGAGCTCGGGGAGGACCTGCTCGACATGGGCGGGGAGATGGAGCTCGGCGGCGAGCCCGAGGCTGAGCCCGCGGAGGTCGAGGCGGAGGAGGCGGCCGAGCCGGCACCCAAGGCGAAGGCCGGTGGCAAGCCCAGGGCGGAGAAGGCCGCCCCGGAGAAAAAGCCCGCCGCGGCGAAGAAGGCGCCTGAGAAGAAGGCCGCAGCGAAGAAGCCGGCCGCGAAGCCAGAGAAGAAGGCGGCGCCGAAGAAGCCGGTGGCGAAGGCTGCCGGGAAGAAGCCCGCCGCGAAGCCGGCGAAGAAGAAGTAGCGCGAGGAGCGACGACCGTGATTCGCCTGGTGACGCTGGACGCCTACGACCCGAAGGTCATCGACCGCCTCTGCAAGGTGCTCTACACCGCGTTCGGCGTGGGCTGCGAGCACGCCGGCGACATGCCGCTGCCCGCCGGGCAGAGCGAGCCGTTCGACGCGCAGGCGCTGCTGGAGGCGCTGCCGTCGCCGCGGGCGTACGCGGACGACAAGATCCTCTACCTGACGTCCAGGAAGCTGAAGCCGCGCTCGCTGCTGTCGGGCGACGTGCCCAGCACGGGGTTCGCGAACCAGAACGGGCCGCGGGCGCTGGTGTCGAGCGCGGGGGTGAAGGACCCGGAGGCCGGGCTGAAGCAGATCGCCCGGCACGCGATGCACCAGCTGGGGCACACCTGGGAGCTGCACCACTGCCTCGACCCGCGGTGCGCGATGTACCCGCCGTGGACGCTCAATTACGACGCGGGCGACACGTTCTTCGAAACCTTCTGCCGCGACAAGAGCGAGCAGAAGATCCGCCTCGCGAAGTCCTGAGCGACAGGCTTGCGTACGCCGAGTGGACGGTCACGACTTCGGTCGATACACCGTGAAGACAAGATCCGCGCCGAGCTCGACGAGGCTAGCGATTGACCGGCTCGACACCCCGAACAGGAACGACTGGCTCTCCACCGGACCGTCAACGCCTACGTTCATCGTGCGTCGCAGGCATCCGTCCCAGACCGCCCTGGCTTCCGGAGAGAGGCCCCGTACCAACTCGGCGAACCCCGCGATTGCCTCGTCGGCCGAAGCGACGAATCCGTCGCGGAGATCGAAGGACGCGAACGTCTCGATCCGGTTGAGCTGCATCGCGCTCTCGCCGAGCTCCCGGAGGAGCAGTTCGACGTCGCCCGCGAAGGTGAGGTCGAGGTCGACATTCTGAAAGCCCTGATCGCGGAGGCGTGCCTGCTTCATCCGTGCGGACAGAGCAGACGCGCCCGCATCGCGCAAGCGGCGCCGCTCAGGCCGCGCTTGCCACTCCCGGCCCTGAAGCGGGCTCGGCCGCGAGACGCTCGACGATCCGCTCGGCGACGTACTGCGCGTCCCGTCCGACGCCGTGGATCATGGACGAGGACATCGCATACAGGAACGTGAGCCCGATGAAGTACAGACCCGGCGCCTCGGTCACGCCGCGCTTCTGCCGCGGGTGGCCCTCCTCGTCGAAGATCGGCACCTTCACCCACGAGAAGCCCGCCTGGAACCCGGTGCTCCAGATGACGTTCTGCACGTCGAGCACCGTCCCCTCGTCGAGCACGGGCTTCCCGTCCTTCACGCCGCTCACCCGTCCGGCGCGCTCCACGCCGGCCTCGGCGAGGTGCTTCGGCAGGGTCCGGATCAGCGGCGTCGCCCGGTGCCCCTTCGCCTTCGCCTTGCGACCCGGTGGTGTCGACTCGGTCAGCAGCCGATGGAAGATGCCGCGGAACAGGAGCGGCGCGAACAGGGTCTGGCCCACCGGCGTCTGGAACCACGACGGGATGCTGCCCACGTCGGGCCCGGCCATCACCACCGCGTGTCCGGCCTTCCGGAGCTCGATCGCGATCTCCGCACCCGAGTTCCCGGCGCCCACGAGCAGCACCCTCCCCTGCCGTAGCTGGGCTGGCCGCTTGTAGGCGCTCGAGTGCAGCTGGACGATGGACGGATCCAGCTTCGCCGCGAAGGCGGGAGTCTTCGGCTTCTGGTAGTCCGCCATCGCGATCACGACCTCGCGCGCGACGAACCGCTGCGCGCCGGCGGTGACCAGGTAGCGGTCGCCGGATCGCGACACGCCGTCGACGCGGACGCCGTTCAGTACAGGAAGACGGAACCGAACCGCATACGACTCGAGGTAGTCCGCCATCTCGTCCTTGGTCGGGTTGTAGAGGGGAGGCGCCGGGAACGGCATCCCGTCGAGCCCGTCGTACTTCGCGGGGGAGAAGAGCCGCAGCGAGTCCCAGCGGTGCCGCCAGGAGTCTCCGATGCGCGCGTTGGCGTCGAGGATGACGAACCTCTCCACCCCGCAGCGGGCCAGGTGGTAGCCCACCGAGAGCCCGGCCTGCCCGCCGCCGATGACCAGGACGTCGACCTCCTCGGTCTCCGCCCGCGAGCGACTCCTCGCGCGCGGCTCCAGCGCCTCGAGCGCCTGGCCTTCCTCCACCACCACCGACTCGTCGTTCCGCATGACATCCTCCGGTTCGAATCCAGGGGCAGATGTACGCGGGGGGCCGAGGTCCCTGCGTCGGGGAAACCCTGCATTTTGCGATAGGGATCGGCATGGGGGATTTCCCCCATGCGCCCTCAGACCAGCTTGTGGGTGAAGGCGTACGCCGTCGCCGCGGATCGGGAGGACACGCCGAGCTTGAGGAAGATGTTGCTCACATGCCGGTCGACGGTCTTCTCGCTCAGGAACAGCTCCTTGGCGATGACCTTGTTGGTCTTCCCGGCGGCGACCAGCCCCAGCACCTCGAGCTCGCGCGCGGTGAGCCCGTCCGGGCGCTCGCCGCGCCTGGGAACCGGTGCCGCCGGAAGCCGCGCGAGGTCGGGTTTCGCGCCGAGCTCCTCGAAGACCTTGCGCGCGGCGGCGAGCTCGAGTGCTGCCCCGTCCTCGTCCCCGAGCGCACGACAGGCGAGCCCGATCGAGACCCGGACCCTCGCCGCGAGATACGGCGCGCACTCCCGCTGCCACTCGGCGAGCGCCGGCCGCATCGCATCCAGAGCCTGCCGCGGATCGCCCTTCGCCAAAAGCACCAGGCCGCGGGCGTGGGCCGCGATGGCACCGAGGACCTCGGACTCGAAGGTCTCCGACAGCTGGTCGAGCTCCGCGCTGGCCGTCGCGGCGCCATCCAGATCGCCGGCCGCCAGGGCGATCTCCACCATCGCCGGCAGCAATCGCGCCCGCTGCAGCGGCTCGAGGGAGGCGTCGTGCGCACGGCGGATGGACGCGAGCGCAGCGTCCCCGCGGCCCTGCGCGAGGCGGAGCAGGGAGAGGCCCGGCTGCGGCTCACGGCCCATGCGGTGCGATTCCAGATAGGAGGCCTCTGCCTCCCCGAGCTCCCCGCGGAGCCGGTGCATCTCGGCCTTCTGGTAGTGCGCCCCGGGCGCGGCGAATGGATCGGACGTCCGGGTCAGCCGCTCGCAGGCACGCCGGGCCTCCTCGAGGGCGGCGTCCCACTGGCCGTTCATCTCCATCACCTCGCAGCGGTGCACCATGCACACGCCGTTGAAGGGCACCAGCTGGGGCTGTGACTCGCACCAGCTGGTCAGCACCGCCGTCCACTCCCGGGAGCGACCGAGGGCGTAGACCTGCCGGCAGCCCTCGATGAGGATGCAGTAGACGATGGCCGGGAGGATGGGCGTGTCCCCGTCGGTCCTCACCGTCACCATCGCCTCGTCGAGCAGCGCCAGCCCCTCGCGGATTCCTCCTTGCCGGAGGCGGGCCCGGCCCTGGAGGCTCCTGGCCAGGGCCACGAGGTCCGCCTCCCCGTACTGCTCGCCGATGCGTGCCGCCTCCTCGGCGCAGGCGAACGCCGCGTCGCACTCGTTCTGGGCGAGGTGACGCATCGTCTGCGGGATGCGCAGATAGCCGGAGATGGCGCAGGGTTTCCCCTCGCGCTCGATCAGCCGCTCGACCCGGGCGAACCAGCCACTCGCCTGGCCGTGCTCCCCGAAGGAATTCAGTCGGTAGCCCAGCCAGAAGCCAACCCGCGCCGCCAGCAGAGGGTCGGAATCGAGGAGCAGCTGGTAGAGCCGCTCGAGGATGGCGAGCAGCTCGCGGTCGCGGCCGCTCAGCCCCGCGGCCCAGGAATACATCGCGAGGTCGTCCCGGCCCAGCGGCGACGCCCGGTCCAGCGCCGCAAAGAGCTGATAGGCGTCGTCCCACGCTCTCCGCGCGTAGGCCTCCCGCGCCCGCACGAGCTCGGGAGAGGTCTCTGTCACGCCTCCGGCCATCGCCTTCGCTCAACTGTTCAGAGCGACAGGTCCCAGGTCAAGCCCACTCGCAGCTCGACCAGACCGGTGCCCGAAACTGTGCCCACCCGGAGCGCGGCGTCCCCCGACACGCTCGGTGAGATGCGCCAGATGAGGCCGCCGAGGAGCGAGGTGGTCACGCCGGGGATCGCATGCTCGGCCCCGACGTACACCTCCCCAACCGGGCGAACGGTCCACGCGTCCGGCCCCTCGGCGATGAACCCGACCAGACCGGACGCGTTGTGTGCGCGGCTCCACGCCGGGACGACGTTCAGGTGCAGGGTGAGCGCCGGCCAGCGCTGGGAGACGATGACCCCCGCCGCGAAGCCGAAGCCGGAGGGTCCCGCGGTCGCCGGGAGCAGCACTTCCGGCTCGACGGCGATGCTCGGCCCGGTTCCGTCCTGGAGGCTTCCTCGCCGCAAGACTCCCTTGAACGCGATGCCCGCCTCCAGCTGGAACACCTCCCCCGGCTCGCGCGGGCCCGCGATGGTGCCGCTCGGGTCGGCCTCGATCACCAGCTCCCAGTCCGGAACCACCCCGAGGTTGAAGATGAAGGTGGGAACCCAGCCGGTGCGCCCGCCGGAGCGCTCGAACTGCAACGGGCCAATCTCCAGCTCGATGACGTGGAGCGCGGCGACATCGGCGTCGGTCTGGTCGAAGGGGCGGTAAGCCCACGCGCGCCGGACGGGAAACATCAGGGAGAGGACGACGAGCGGCAGACACCACCGCCTCACCGGGCGCGACCCGCGCTGTCCTCGAAGATCAGGATGCGTCCTCCGCCCGGATCGCACACGACGACGTGGCCCTGGTCGTCGGCGGCGACGCAGTGCGAGCCCGCGGCCGCGGGCTGCTGCCAGAGCGACCGGAGCGATCCATCCGGCTGGACCTCGAACGCCTCGAGCGTGGCCGCCTTGCCCGAGGGGACGTAGAGCCTCCGGGTCCCTGGCACGTAGGCGACGATGTCCACTCCGGCGCCGACCTTGCCCTTCCCGGCGAGCTTGCCCTTCCCCGAGGTGTCGATGACCGTCGCCAGACCCTCCGCGCAGCCGACGAGGAGAAGGCCCCGCGTCCGGTCCGCGTCCAGACCGCGTGCGTCCTTGCACCCGTTGCTCCAGCGCCCGGACTCGGACCGCTCCCTGAGCGAGATGGCCAGGGTCTTGTCGTGCCAGGTGTTGGTGAACGCGCGCCGGTGCTCCGCGTCGATGACCAGCGACTCGGGCCCGTCCGCCACAGCGACGCGCCCGGCGTGCACCAGCGCCGGCTGCGCCTTCGGGTCGAAGCGAAAGATCTCGATCGCCTCCGCGTCCGGCTCGGTCACCCAGACCTCCCCGGTCGGCTCGACCCAGCGAACGTAGTCCGGCCCGGACGCGAGAGGGGCCTCTGCCGGGGTCCCCTTCCCGTCGGCGGGGATCGCGAAGAGGCGCTTCGTGGTCCGGTCCGCGACGAAGAGGGTGCCCCGCCCGGCGTCGGCCGAGGTCGCCCCCTGACCGTGTCCACCCTTCCAGGTCGGGAGCTTGCTCAGGGCGCCGATGGGCTCGAGCCGCCGGGTCTCCGGATCCAGCAGGAACACCGAGCCACTGCGTCCCCCGGGGATGATGAATCGCCGGAGAGGCGCCGAGAACACGAGGTCATCGAACCCGATCCCGCCTTCGCCACCGGGGATGGGGACGGCCACGGGAGCGGCGAGCACGACGCCGGTCAGGAGCAGGGAGAGCATGGGACCAGCGTGCCTCAGTTCGGGTGCTCACGCCGAGCACCCGGGGTGGTAAAGCGTCGACTGCGGCGTGAACGAGACGGCCCACAGATTGCGCACCGCCGCGCCCGCGCTGGCCATGGTGCTGGTCGCGCTGTTCGGCCTCGGCTTCCAGCTGCAACTGCCGCGCGCCTTCCCCTCCGATGCCGACTACCGGGCCGTCGCCGGAGCGCTCGCTGCCGCGCGGGCGCCCGGGGACGTGGTGCTCCTGCATCCCTGGTGGACGGAGCGGGCCCGACTCTTCCTTCCGCCGGACCTCCCGGTAGTGGGCTACCTCGGCGACACCGCCGACGATCTCGTCGAGCACCCGCGGGTCTGGGTGCTGGCGAACGAGAAGCTGCCCCGCACGCCCGACGCCGACTTCCGCCGCAACTTCCTCCCCGATCGAACGGCAGTGGGCGAGTACCGCCGGTTCGGCCCGCTGACCCTCACCGCGTACCGGAACGGCCGGGCGCGGAAGGTTTCCCTCTCCCTCGCCGACACGATCGACCGGCTGGAGATCTCGGTGGAGAGCCCCGGAGAGGCGGCCCAGCCGTGCCGGCGTGCAGGCACCCGGGTGCAGTGCCCGTTCGACGCCTCGGTCGACGTCGGCTGGCACGAGGTCCTCTACCAGCCGGTGCGCTGTCTCTACGTGCTTCCCCCGAGCGGTGGGCGAACCCTCTCGATCCGGCTCCCCGACGGGCCGGCGGCGGACGCGCTGCTCCTCGAGGCCGGCATCACCTGGGAGCATGCCTGGTTCCCGGACCGCTCCGACGTGCTGCTCCGGCTGGAGACCCCGGCCGGCACGCTGATCTCGAAGATCCCCGCAGGGCACGAGGGATTCGTCCGCGCCGAGACGCCAGGCATCGGGTCCGGCCCGTGGACGCTCCGGATCACCACCGCGAACCCGCATGACCGGCAGACCTGCGTGCGGCTTCGCGCTCTCGGGGGGCCGCCATGACCCGCGCGCCCTCGCCGGTGGACCGCCGCATCGCCCTCGCGCTCGGGGTGCTGACGTTCGTCGTGCTCTGGGCCACCGAGCGCCCGGTGGGGTTCGTTCGCGACGAGAGCGTCTACTTCACGGCCGCCGAGCAGTTCTCGCGCTGGTGGGCGCTGCTCTTCCACCGGCCGGCGGCGGCGCTGAGCGACGCGGCCATCGCCCAGGCCTTCGACTTCAACCACGAGCACCCGATGCTCATGAAGTCGCTCTACGGCTGGTCACACGCGCTGTTCGCCCAGACGCTGGGCTGGGTGCGACCCGCGGCGGGCTTCCGCCTGCCCGCGTTCGCCGTCGCGGCGCTCATCCCGGCGATCATCCACCTCTGGGGGTCGGTGCTCTGGGGTCGTCGGGCGGCGCTGTTCGGGGCGCTCTGCTTCTTCCTCGCGCCCCGCCACTTCTTCAATGCCCACCTCAGCTGCTTCGACATGCCGGTCGCGGCGATGTGGCTGCTGGTCGTCTACCTGTTCTGGCGCTCGGAGGAGGACCTGCGCTTCGCGCCCTGGACCGGGCTGGCCTTCGGGCTCGCACTCGCCACCAAGCACAACGCCTTCTTCCTCCCGGCGGTCCTCACCCCGTTCGGGGTGCTGGCCGCGTGGCGTGCCGCCGGCCAGGAGGGTCGGGGCACGCTGCTCGCGATGGGTCGGGCGGTGCTGATCTTCCTCGCCTACGTCGCGCTGCTCCTCGTGGTGCAGGGGCGCGAGGGGTTCGTACAGTCGTGGCAGCTGCTCTCGCCGCAGACCCTTGGCCTGGTCGCGCTGGTGGTGTCGCTCGCGGTCCTCGCGCTCCGGTTGCGCGAGCATGACGTGGCGGCGTTCATGCGGCTCGCACCCCTGGTCGCGATGGGGCTCATCGGGCCCGTCGTCTTCTACGTGCACTGGCCGTGGCTCTGGTACCACCCGGTGGACCGGCTGGCCTGGTACTTCGACTTCCACGCGACCCACGTTCACTACGCCTGGACCTACCTCGGCGACGTGCTGCGGGCGCCGCCGTTCCCGCTGGCGTACGTCTTCGTCGTCACCGCGCTCACGCTCCCCATCTCGCTCCTCCTGCCGATGACCGCCGGGCTGGTGCGGACGTGGATGCTGAACCTCGGAGACCTCGTCCCGGCGCTGGCGCGGCGCTTCGGTCGCGGAGGCCGGACCGAGTGGCTCCTCGGCGTGAACGCCCTCTTCTCCATCCTCCTGATCAGCCTCCCCGACGTGCCGCACTTCGGCGGGGTGAAGCACTGGCTCCCCTCGATGCCGTTCCTGGCGCTGCTCGCCGGGCGAGAGTTCGACCGGGCGGCCAGCGGACTGTCATCGGCGCTAGGCCTGACGGCGCGGCGCGCCACCGTCGCGAGCGTCGCATTCGGCGGACTGGTCCTGCTGCCGGCATTCACGCTCACCGTGCACGTCCACCCGTACGGCACGTCCGCCTACGGGGAGCTGGCGGGTGGAATTCCCGGCGCGGCGAGCCTCGGGCTCCAGCGTCAGTTCTGGAGCAACAATGTCACCGGCGTACTGCCGTGGATCGACGCGAACAGTCGGCCAGGCACACGTCTGTGGCTTCACGAGGTGAATGGGCTTTCATTCCGCGACTACCAGCGCAATGACATGCTGAGGAAGGACGTCATCCCCGTTGGCGG
>CAZDSB010000387.1:0-3177 GCA_964507515.1 uncultured Myxococcaceae bacterium | reverse complement strand
TCAGGTTCCCAGCCGACGCTGGTCGACGGCGTCGAACAGGTGCAGCGCCTCCAGCTCGACCTTCACCTGGATGGTGCTTCCCACCGCGGCGGGGCGGTGGGGGTCCTGCTTGAAGACCAGGGTGCTCTCGCCGGCCCGCCCGTGGATCACCACCTCGTCGCCCAGCACCTCGATGATCTCCACCGTGAGCGCGAGAGGATGGGTGACGCCCCGCGCGTCGCGGCCCGGGGGAACGACGTTCTCGGGGCGGATGCCGACCACGACCTTGGTCCCCTCCCTCGCGCTGCCGCGGGCCGCCGGCGGGACGGGGATCTCGAAGCCGTTCGCCCGCGCCACCGAGCCCCCGGACCCCAGGGTGGCCTCGATCAGATTCATCGGCGGGGTCCCGATGAACCCGGCCGCGAAGAGGTTGGCCGGCTTCTCGTAGACCTCGAGCGGTGCGCCGACCTGCTGGAGCTTGCCCGCGTTCAGGATCGCGATCCGGTGCCCCATGGTCATCGCCTCGACCTGATCGTGAGTCACGTAGACGGTGGTGACCTGGAGGCGAGCCTGGAGCTTCTTGATCTCCGCCCGGACCTCCACCCGCAGCTTCGCGTCGAGGTTGGAGAGCGGCTCGTCGAAGAGAAACACCGAGGGCTTGCGGACGATGGCCCGGCCGAGCGCCACGCGCTGCCGCTGCCCTCCGGAGAGCTCCTTGGGCTTCCGCTCCATCAGCTGCTGGATCCCGAGGACCTGCGCCGCTTCGGGGACCAGCCGGTCGATCTCCGCACGCGGCGTCTTGCGGATGCGCAGGCCGAACTCGAGGTTCTCCCGCACCGTCATGTGCGGGTAGAGCGCGTAGCTCTGGAACACCATCGCCACGTCGCGGTCCTTCGGCGGGACGTCGTTCACCACCCGATCGCCGATGGAGATGGTGCCACCGGTGACGTCCTCCAGCCCGGCGATCATCCGCAGCGCGGTGGACTTGCCGCAGCCCGAGGGGCCGACCAGCACCATGAACTCGCGATCCCGGATCTCGAGATCCAGCCCCTCGATGACGCTCACTGGACCGAAGCGCTTCGTGACCTGATTGAGGATCACCGAGGCCATTGGAGCGTGGCATTCTCGACGCTCCGGCGCGTGCCGCGGGGAAAATCTCGCCCCCCGCGGGCGTGCTGACATGGCGCGTCACGATGACTCCCGAGGCGCACGCGGCCTTCACGACCGCCCTGCTGGAACGGCTTGACGCCGACCCCGAGGTGCTCGGGGTGGTGCTGCTCGGCTCGAGCTCGGGGCACCCACCGCCGCCCGATGCCTTCTCGGATCACGATCTGTTCGTGGTGACGCGCCCTGGCGCCCAGGAGCGGTTCCGGAACGACCTCCGCTGGTTGCCCAACGCCGCGGACCTCGTCCTGTCCTTCCGCGAGACGCCCCACGGAGTCCGGGCGCTCGACCGCACCGGGCACCTGGTGGAGTTCGCGGTCTTCGACCTCGACGAGCTGTCGCTGGCCCGCGTCAACCGCTGGTCGGTGCCGCTCGACAAGGCCGACGTGCGGGCGCGCATGGAGCGGGTCCAGCAGGCCACCGCGGCGCAGACCGCCGCGCCCCCCGATCCCCGCTGGCTCGCCGGGCAATTCCTGACCGAGCTCGTCGTGGGCGCCGGCCGGTACGGACGGGGCGAGCGTCTGTCGGGGCATTTCCGGGTCCGGGTGAACGCGGTCCAGCACCTGCTCACCCTGGTGCGGCTCCGCGCATCGGCGGAGGCCCGCGCTCGCCTGGACGACCTCGACGTCTCGCGCCGGGTCGAGCTCGCGGTCCCGGAGTTCGCCCGGGAGATCGACGCGGCGCTCCTCCGGCCCGTGCCCGATGCCGTGAGGGCCCTCCTTGCGATCGCGCTTCGGGTATGCCCGGACCTGATCCCTCCGGGAGCTTCCGGCGCGCTGGAGAAGGTCCTGGCGCAAGTGAGCCCGCAGTGACGCGGCGTCCTCCACCGGTCCGGGTCAGCCTCGTCCGTGCCACCGAGCACGCCGTCCTCCGTCGCCTCTACGACGCCTACCTGGAGGAGCTCGTCGGCTTCGGGGCCGCATACCGGCGCGGCGCGGAGGGTCGCTGGGAGTACCGGCCGCCGCACGGGGAGTGGGACCTCGATCATCTGCCGTACTGGCTGTCCGCGGGCTCCGACCATCGGACGTTCCTCTTTCGGCAGCGGGGCTCGGTGGTGGGCTTCGCGATGGTCGGACTGCGACCGGCGCTTTGGATGTCACCGGGGATCGACGCCTGCATCTCCGAGTTCTACGTGACGCCTCGTGCGCGCCGCCACGGAGTCGGCGAGGCTGCGGCAAGACGTCTGTTCCGCCTCTGGCCCGGACGCTGGGAGATGTCCGAGATCGCCGGCAACGCACCCGCCATCGCCTTCTGGCGCGGCGTGGTAGGCCGCCTCACCGGTGGGGAGATCGAGGAGCTCGAGATCCGCGGCGACCCCACGCAGCGCTTCACCAGCCCGGCGCGTCGTGCCCAGTTCACGCGTCGGGCGCCGCGACGTCGAGGACCAGGTGCGCCTCGCGCTCCCCGGGCCTCTCGCAGCGCGCGAGGCGCTCGAGCACCGCGGCGTTGATGCCAGTCCTGGAACCGCCGGCCGACTCTGGCATTCTCCCTCCCGCGTGATCGTTCCCTCCCGGCCCCTGGGGCACACCGGCCTCACCGTCTCCGTGCTCGGCCTCGGCGCCGGACGCATTGGCGAATCCGGGACGACCGACGCCGACGTGGACCACCTGCTCGGCACGGCCCTCGACCTCGGCGTCACGCTGCTGGACACCGCCCGGAGCTACGGCGCATCCGAGGAGCGCCTCGGTCGCGCGCTCGGGGGACGGCGCAGCTCCGTCGTCCTCTCCACCAAGCTCGGCTATGGCGTTCCCGGAGTCCCGGACTGGACCGGGCGTGCGGTCGAGGCCGGCGTCGACGGGGCGCTGGAGCGGCTCCGGACCGAGGTCATCGATGTCGTCCATCTGCATTCCTGTCCTCGCGAGGTGCTCGAAGGAGGGGAGGTCGTCGACGCCCTGCTCCGCACCGTTCGCGCCGGAAAGGTGCGTGTCGCCGCCTACTCGGGCGAGAACGACGCCCTGGACTGGGCGGTGCGCTCCGGGGCCTTCGGCGTGATCCAGTGCTCGGTGAGCCTCGTCGACCAGGGCGTGCTCTCCG
>CAZDSB010000386.1:0-13347 GCA_964507515.1 uncultured Myxococcaceae bacterium | reverse complement strand
CACCCCCGACGCGGAAGGCGAGTACACCATCCAGCTCGCCGCGAAGATGGTGACGCCTGACCCGCGCTACCCCGGCGTGCAGACCTCCACCGCGGCCCTGACCGTCAAGGTCCTGCCGTCGGCCCAGTCCAACGGTGGCTGTACCGCGCTGCCCCTGGGTGCTCCGGTCGCCGGTCTGGCCCTGGCCGCCCTCGGCCTCCTCGCCCGCCGCCGCCGCGTCTGATTCACCTTCTGCCCGGAGCCCGGCGATTTCGCCGTCGGGCTCCGGTCAGGAGCGGTCGCGGGCCGTGGTGATGCCCTCGAGGGTGAGGTCGGCAGTCTTCCGGGCTGAGGCAGGATTCTGGCCGGTGATCAGCCGGCCGGCGGCGATCGCGAACGGCTCGAAGCTCGGCCCGGTCTCCACGTTCGCACCGAGCGACTGGAGCCGGTCCTGGAGCAGGAAGGGCACCACCTTCGTCAGGCCCACCGCTTCCTCCTCGGCGTTGCTGAAGGCGGTCACCCTGCGCCCGGCGACCACCGGACGGCCGTCGGAGTCTACCGCGCCCACCAGGCCCGCCGGACCGTGGCACACGGCCGCCACGATGCGGCCCGCCTTCCAGGCCCGTGAGAGGGCACTCGCCAGCGCGGTGCTCACCGCGAAGTCGAACATCGTTCCGTGGCCCCCGGCGAGGAAGACCGCGTCGAACCGTGTGGCATCGAGGGCCTCGATCGGCACCGCGTGGCTCAGGACCCGCGCCGCCGCCGGATCCGCGAGAAAGCGCTTCACCACCGCCGCCTCGGGGCCAGTCGGTGGCGTGGACCGCGGGTCCACCGGAACCTTGCCGCCGTGGATCGAGGCGACCGTCACGTCTGCTCCGGCGTCGGCAAAGCGCGTGTAGGGAACGGCGAGCTCCTCGAGCCAGAGGCCGGTGGGCTTGCCCGTGTTGCCCATCGACGCGTGGGACGTCACCACCATCAGGATCCTGGGTACCACCATCGAGTCGAATCTCTCCTTGGAACCAGAGGTAACGCCGGTGGAGCGTTCGCGCCCGAGCCGGGGAGGGATCGTCCCTGCGAAGTGAACGATCCAGCGTTCATCGACTTCCCCACACCGGTTGCTCGCGAGAGCACGACGGTCATCGCCTCCTGACGGCCGCGGCCCCGTGGCGTCTCGCCGGCCCGCTCAGAACGCCGGTGGTGGCAGCGGCGGCGGTGGCGGTGGAGGCGGGGCCACCGTCATCGTCTGCGCGCTGAGCTGCGCGTTCAGCACGCTCTGCTGCACCGACTGCTGCTGCTGCCAGGTGTCCCGGGCGTCGGCCTCGGCGCGTGCCGCCACCGCGCCCACCGTCTGGAGCACGCGCTGGGCCGACTGGGCCCCCCTTTCTGGGTGCAGACCCAGCCCTGGTACGCGACGCAGATGAACGTCTCCGGCGGGCCGCATCCCTCGACCCGGTACGCCGAGGCCCCGAGGCTGGTCACGGTCAGCTTGTCGGGCGTGCAGCTTCGCTCGTTCGCGGCGCGTTCGCGCAGGGCTGTCTCCGCGCCCACGGCCACACAGCCCGCCCCCACGAGGGGAAGAAGAAAGGAGACGCCCCGGTCCAGCACCCGCGCTCGAGGGAGTCGCATCGGTCGCCCTCCCGCTGCGCTGATACCCCCGAACACGGTTGCGCGTTAAGGGGCGGCTCCCGGGAGCATTCCATCGGGGCGGACTCCAGCGTTGCGCTCACACCGAAGGGGCAGGCTCGCCCTCCGGCCTGGGCTCGGGCGGGGCGGCCGGCGGAGTGAGAGGGGCCCTCACTCCTCGTCCGGGCAGCGAGCGCAGCGCGTCCGGGCCGGTCGGTTTCACGTGCCAGGCACACGGCGTCGCGATACCGGTCCCGGGTCTCCCGAGGAGCCCGCGATGCCGCCACGTCCTCCCGTTCCCCCCTTCACGCTCGATTCCGCGACCACCAAGGTGCGCGCGGCCGAGGATGCCTGGAACACCCGCGACCCCGAACGCGTCGCTGGCGCCTACTCGCCGGACAGCCGCTGGAGGAACCGCGCCGAGTTCTTCCAGGGGCGCCAGCAGATCGTCGAGTTCCTCCGCCGCAAGTGGGCCCGCGAGCTGGAGTACCGCCTCATCAAGGAGCTCTGGGCGTTCCACGAGAACCGGATCGCCGTTCGCTTCGTCTACGAGTACCACGACGACTCCGGGAACTGGTTCCGGGCCCACGGCAACGAGCAGTGGGAATTCGACGTCGAGGGCTACATGCGGCGCCGCGAGGCGAGCATCAACGACGTCCCGATCCGCGAGCAGGATCGGAAATTCCGCTGGCCGCAGGGACCGAGGCCGGCGGACCACCCGGGGCTCACCCAGCTCGGACTCTGATCCGCGCGAGGGTGGTGGCACAATGGCTCCCCGGAGGTCGTCCGCCGGTCCATGCCCGCCCAGCTCTTCCTGCACCAGCTCCAGCTCGGGCCGATGCAGAACTTCGTGTACCTGGTGGGCACCGAGGGCCAGCGGGACGTGGTCGTGGTCGATCCGGCCTGGGACGTGGACGTGATCGAGAAGACCTGCGTCATCCACGGCAAGCGGCTGTGCGGGATTCTCCTGACCCATTCCCACAAGGACCACACCAACGGGGTGGGAGAGCTGCTCGGCCGTCGCGACCTGCCGGTCTACGCGAGCCGCGCGGAGATCGAGTTCTCGGACGACCTGAGGACCTTCGGCGACGCCCTGAGGCCTCTCGACCCGGGCGACCCGGTTCCACTCGGTGGCGTGACGGCGAGGGTCATCCTGACGCCGGGCCACACGCCGGGCTCGCACTGCCTCTACGCCGCGGACGCGCTGCTCTCGGGGGACACGCTGTTCGTCAACGGCTGCGGCCGGTGCGATCTTCGCGGCGGGGATCCGGGCCAGATGTTCACCACGCTCCACCAGACGCTCCGCAAGCTGCCCGGGACGACACGGCTCTTCCCCGGTCACGACTACGGCGACGTGCAGGTCTCTTCGCTGGACCGCGAGGCGACCCGGAACCCTTACTACCAGCTCAAGGATTCGGCCTCGTTCGTGGCATACCGGATGCGGCCGCGGACCTGACGGCCTCGAGCTCCGGCTGCTCCGCGCCCCGCCGGAGCGACAGCGATCCGGCGACAGCCAGCACCGCCACCGACGCCACCGACCAGAGGAGCGCCCAAAGGATCGCCGGGACGTGGGTCTGCGCGGCGAGCAGGGCGGCGTCGCTCGGTCCTCCTCCGCCCGGCCTCCAGAGGTCGTCCCGCAGGTCGAAGAGGGCATAGAGGCCGGTGAAGACCGCGATCACCATCACCAGCCCCCGCACCGCGGCGGGCGGCAATACCCGCGCGAGGACCAGCAGCACCGCGCCCATCCCCAGGCAGTAGGCGAGGGTGAACGCGTTCCCGGCGTAGATGACCCCCATCGCCGTCACCCACGCTCCCATCGTGTAGAGGACGGGCCGGTGGAGTCGAAAGCGGAAGGCGAGCACCAGCTGGAGCGCGCCGGAGATCGCGCTTCCCACGTAGCCGGCCGAGTACACAGCGATCTGCGGGAGCCACCCGGCCGGGAGGGAGGACAGGCACTGGCCGGACTCGTCCGCGCCCACGACGATCCGCTCCACGCGCCCGCCGAAGAGGAGCGTGGCGATCGCGTGACCGGTCTCGTGCACCAGCACCACCAGGAGCCGGAGCGGAGCGAGCCAGGGGGCGCTCCAGAACCACAGACCGGCCAGGACGAGGAGCCCGAGGGCGACGAGTCGCCCGGGCGCGATCGCTGGACGTGGCTGGAGGCCGCTGGGGGGCAAGGGAGAGGTCCCGGGCTCAGGACGTCCCGGGACGCCCCTCTATTTCAAGGGTACGGCGCCGGCGGCGCTCGTCCACCCTGGCTGCACGTCGTCCGGGCTCAGCGGCCCGAGCCGCTGGAGTCCGTCGACTCGAGCCGCTCTGGGGAGGCGCACGCGAGCCCTCGCTCCGGCCGCGCGGGCCCGTCTCTCGTCGGGAGGCCTGGGGGATGGCACACCGGGCCCTCCCCGCGCGGCTCGCGCGGCGAGGGCCCGGCACACCGATGGAACTACTTCGCGGGGGCAGTGCTCTCGGTCGAGCTGGAGCTCGAGCTCTTCTCGTGCTTCTTGGACTTCGTTCCGGCGTCGCCTGCGCCGCCGTAGCCGGTGTCCGAGCCCATCGAACCCGAGCTGGTGCTGCCGGCCGCCCCGGTCCCCATCGTCGAGGAGCTACCGGTGCCGCTGGTGCTGGGGGTCGAGCCGGTCGTCCCCGGGGTTCCACCGCTCGTCGAGCCACCCGTCTGCGCGAAGGCAGCGCCGGCCGCGAGCATCGAGATCATCGCCAATCGCTTCCACCACGTATTCATGCGCAACACGCTCCGGTTCGAGAGGACGGTCGTCGCCCTCCTGCAGCGCGGAGGCTGTGTCCGGTGGGCTCGAAGCGAAACACCCCCATCCGCCGTCGGTCGAAGGATGGACGCTCTGGTGAGCTCCCTGGCCGGAGATCTGCCGTGGGGACCTAGGCCTGGTCCTGCGCCTGCTCGCTCTCGTCCTGGCGGGTCATGCCCCAGTCCTTGAGGCGCTTGAAGAGCGTCGACCGTGCGACGCCGAGCTCGCGCGCGACCCGCTCGCGGTTGTTGTTGAACTGTCTGAGCGCCGATTCGACGATCTCTCGCTCGGCCAGCTCGAGCAGGTCCTCCAGCTTTCGCCCCGGGATGTAGTGACTCACGACGCCGCTCCCGTTCCGCAGCCGGGGGGAGGGATCTGGATCGAAGGTGAGGTCTGCCTCGTCCACCGCAGGTCCGCGACGGAGGAGCAACGCGCGGTGTACGACGTTCCGCAGCTCGCGGACGTTGCCGGGCCAGGGATGGCCCTCGAGCCGGGCGATCGCCGCCGCGGTGAACCGGACCGTCTGGCCCCGCGGGGAGAACTGCGCGAGCAGGTGCTCGGCGAGCGCGGGGATGTCCCCGCGGCGGTTGCGCAGCGGCGGCAGCGTGAGCGGAACGACGCAGAGGCGGTAGTAGAGGTCGTCGCGGAACTGTCCGCTGCGGCTCGCCGCGAGGAGGTCGCGGTTCGTTGCCGCCACCACCCGGACGTCGACGTGGCTGGGCCGGCTGGCCCCGACGCGCTTGATCTCGCCGGACTCCAGCGCCCGCAGGAGCTTCGCCTGGAGGTCCAGAGGCAGCTCTCCGATCTCGTCCAGGAAGATCGTGCCACCGTCGGCCTCCTCGAACGCGCCCTTGTGGGCACCGATCGCTCCGGTGAAGGCGCCCTTCTCGTGGCCGAAGAGCTCGCTCTCGATCAGCTCCTTGCTGATCGCCGCGCAGTTGACCGGGACGAAGGGCCGCTCGGCGCGTGGGCTGCGGGCATGGATGGCGCGCGCGACCAGTTCCTTGCCGGTGCCGGACTCGCCGAGGATGGTGACCGCGGCCGAGGAGGGCGCGACGCGCTCGATCAGGTCGATCAGGACCTTCATCGCCGGATCCGTGCCGACCAGTCCCTGCCAGGCGGCTGGACCGTCCTTGCGCGCCGCGGCTGCGGGCTCGACCACCAGATCGGTCTCGCCGAGGTGAATCTGGGTGTGGAGAGGCACCTCGGCCTCGAAGACCCGGACCGAGCCGAGCCAGGTTCCGTTGGTGCTCGTGTGGTCGAGGACGAGGAACCGGCCTCCGCGGCGGGTGATGCGCAGGTGCTTGCCAGAGATGAAGCGATCCTCGAGCACCAGATCGTTTCCGGCGTCCTTGCCGATGCTCGCCCCCTCTCCGACGAGGCGATGCACGGATTCGCTCCCGCCGTGGCGCAGGCGGATCTGCGCCGCCTGCCAGCGATCCGAACCCCCCTCGGTGCGCGGGTGGGCCACGGTTCCCCGGACCTCGGTCTCGGCGGCCTCGTCGCCCGCGGGCGCCGCGCGGAAGACGGCGCGCCACTGTCCGAGCGCGATCTCCGCGCCGTCGGTGAGGGGGGCCCGCGGCGCGCGCGTCCCTCCGACCACCGTTCCCTTGCCCGAGAGATCCTCGACGGTCGCGGAGTCCTCCGAGAGGACCACCGCGGCCTGCTGCCTGCTCACCTCTGGATCGGGGATGACC
Source organism: uncultured Myxococcaceae bacterium (assembly GCA_964507515.1). Taxonomy (GTDB): domain Bacteria; phylum Myxococcota; class Myxococcia; order Myxococcales; family Myxococcaceae; genus RPRB01. The sequence goes on along the minus strand of CAZDSB010000386.1, from coordinate 7,286 downwards.
ACGTCGCAGCGGTCCCCCCGCCCGAGAACGATCCTCGGACGATCCAGCGTGAAGCGAAGCACCTCCTCGCCACGCCGCAAGAACACGAGTTCCGGCATCCGACGGCCCCCCCGTACGTGAATCGGGACGCTACCAGCGGGGTGGTCGCGAGTCCAAGGGGGTGAACCGGCGGTGAAGCCGTCCTCAGCGGCCGGGCCGGAAGCTCGGCTTCCCGAGGTAGCCGGTGAGCTTGGCGTTCCGGTACGCCGAGTCCTGGGGGTCGACCGGCAGCTGGGTGAAGCCGGCCGCGATCATGCCCATCCGACGAAGGAAATCGGCGCTGGGGCGAATCCGCAGGCTCAGGTCCGGCTCCGAGTAGGGCAGCGCCCGGGCGAGCCGCACCGTGCCGGTGGCCTGGATGTCCAGCTCCGGCCCCTCGATGCGCAGCGCCTTCACCGTCCCCGTGCCACGCTCGATGGGGATCTCGGCGTCGAGCTTTCCGAAGTTCACCGGGGGCAGATCCACCGGTGTCATCTGGCCCATCAAAGGGATGGTGATGGACCCGCCCTTCACCTCCACCCCCGTGCCCTTCAGCCGCAGCCGACCGGAGGCCTGCGACAGGTCCAGCTGGCCGCCACCGGGCCCGGTGGTCGGAATGTCCAGGGAGAGGTCCCCGTCGAGCGTGCCCACCGCCTCGACCCCGGTGAGCACGGCCACGCCCGCCTTCGCGAGGCTCAGGTGATCGAAGTGAACCCGGAGCTTCGGCGCGCTCCCCGTGCCGACGGCGCCCCCGGCGTCGCCGCCGAACAGCGAGGCCGAGAAGCCGACGCCCCACGGAATGAGCGAGGGCCGGAGTGTGAGCCGGTCGATCCGCACGGTCTGCGCCGGCGGCCCGAGCCCGTCGGGCCGCTCGCCGACCCTCACGCCACGAGCGCTCACGCCCAGGAACGCCGGGCCCATCGAGTCGACGCGCACCCACAGCCCCACGGTGTCCGCCTCGGAGGCGATGCGCGCCCGGACCGCGTCGTAAGGGAAGGTCAGGGCCAGGAAGAGGGAGAACAGGAAGACGCCCAGCCCGACCCACGCGGCGGTGCGCTGCCAGCCGACCAGCGGCTGGAGCCTCAGCGTCCGGAGGCGCTCGCGCAGGTCCGCCAGCTGGATCATTGCCCCGCCTTGAGCCGGTAGGAACTGACCGTGGTCCAGGCGGTGAGGACCTCGTCCTTCGGACGGGGCTCGATGCGCAGGAAGGTGACCCGCACGACGCCCGGACCCTGTTCCAGGGAGCCGAGGAAGTCCACCAGCCTGGGCAACGACACGTCGGTGAGCGTCAGCTGCACGCTGCTCTCGATGATGCGGCCGTCGCCCATGGGAATGTCCCCCTTCGGGTCGAGCGAGGGGATCTCCAGCCCGGCCTTGCTGCCCTTCTCGTTCACGTAGGTGAGAAGGCTCACGTCGCTTGAGGTGAGCGCGGCCTCGGCCTGCTTCCGGGCCCGCTCCGCGTCGGCGTATCCGGTGGCGAGCTGCTCGGCCTCGGCAAGGCGCTGGAGCTTGCTCTCGGTGCGGCGCCGGGTAGCGTCGGCGGAGCTGGAGAGGAGGAAGAGGACGACGAAGGTCACCACCACTACCGTGGCGGCGCCGGCGCTGGTGACCATCACCCGCTCGCGCGGGTTGAGGCGGAGAAACCAGGCCTGGAGGTCTGCCCAGAGCAGGCGAAGGCGTTCCATCATGATCCGGACCCCGAGCTGGCCACCTGGTCACCGCAGTCCACCTGGACGTCCAGCGTGAACTGGACCCGCGACGAGTCCTTCGCGCGCTCCACCTTGCCTTCCTTCACCTCGCGGAAGCAGCGGTACGACTTCAGCGCGGCGGCGAGCTTGTCGATGCTGCGGGTGGTGTCCGTCTCTCCGCGGAGCTGGATGCGGTCCAGGTCGAACACCATCTGACCGAAGGTCACCGTGACGTCGGGGGGTACGCGCTGGGCGACCTCGGCGAGCAGCCGGGTCGCGGAGACGCTCGGGACGGCGGAGGCCGGGCTCTGCTGCCCCCGCAGCATGTTCAGCGCCCGGTCGTAATTCTTCTCGCAGCTTCCCAGTACCCGCTGGGTCAGGGCGCAGAGCCGGGCGTCGACCGCCGCCTCGCGACGTCCGAGCAGGATGCCGCGGGTCACGTTGAACACGCAGAGGAGGAGCGCGATGACGCCGGCGAAGGCCGCCACCCGGATGAGCCGTTCGCGCAGGTAATCCACGTGGCCGCGGAAGGAGAACTCGCCCTGGCGGAGGTTGAAGCGCGGGGCGCGACTGCTGGACATCGTGCCCCGGAGCGCGAGCGCATACGCCTCGGCGGCGCGCGGCTGGACCTCGGGGGGCAACACGGCGGCGGCCACCGCCGGGAGGAGCAGCACGTCGGCGGGCTGTCCCAGCTCGGCGCCGAGGTGCTCGGCGAGCCCGGGGAGGCGAGCGGTTCCTCCGGCGAGGAGCAGCCGGGCCACGGGGAGGTGCCCCCGTCCGGAAGCGGCCTTCAGCGTCGTGCGGACCTCGCGAACGAGCGGGCCCAGGGCGCGGAGGAGGGCCGCGCGTGCGCGCTCGTGCTCGGATCCACCGCCGGGCGCCAGCGAGCCCTCGCGCTCCTTCCAGGCCTCGGCCTCGGGGAGCGGGACCTGGAACTCGGTCGCGAGCGCTCGCGAGAGGTCACGTCCTCCACCGGGAAAGGTCCGGGCGAAGACCAGCCCCTCGGCGGGCCGCCCGACGGCGACGCTGGTCCGGCGATGGCCGATGTCGAGGACGGCGATCGACGCGTCGGGCGCCACCTCGAACCGCTCGGGGGCTCCGACGAAGAGGTTCTGGTAGGCGATGGCGGGATGAGTCACCACCCGCGGGTCCAGCTCACGGGCGGACAGCGTGCGGAGCAGCTCGGCGAGCTCCTCTCGCCGGACGAGACCCACGACGAGGTCGGTGGCGTTCGCCCGCCGGCGGGTGATCTGATGGTCGAACACCACCTGCGAGAGCTCGAAGGGCAGCTCTCCCTCGACCTCGAACGGCAGGGTGGCCGCGATGCGCTTGGAATCGCTGAAGGGCAGGGTGAAGACGTGGGTCGCGAGCGATGGCCCGGGCAGCGCCACCACCACCTGATCGCGGCTCCAGGGGTTCTCGGAGAGGAAGACCGCGAGCGCCTCGTCGAGCGGCGCCTCGTCCGCGCGCCGGGTCTCGGCGTACTGGAGCACCGACATCCCCCGGCCGGTGGACTCCAGCAGCACACCCTTCAGCGAGTGGCTTCCGAGATCGAGCCCGAGCACCCGCGGCATCAGTCCGCCCTCCAGTAGAGAACTCGACCCAGGCCGTCCCGCGTCGGATCCGACAGCCGGATGACCGCGGTGACGCGGCGCTCGACGTCCCCGGCGTTTCCGATGGCCACGATGCGGTAGGTGTCGCTCTTGTCGCCGAGGAAGGTGTTCGCGGTGGTGCCGCCCGTCCTCTGCCGCTGGATCACCTGGGGATTGATGGCGATGCCCGCGGCCTGGACGATCATGGTGAAGTCCTGGACCGACATGCCCATGGGCATCATCGTCTTCGCCGCGCGGATCTTCTGCACGATGCCATCGAGGAAGACAGGGTCGTTGAGCCGCGGATCGGGTCGCGACGGATCGGCGATGCTCCGGATGGCCAGGGCGATGAGCAGGGGGTCGTCGCTGTTCACGTTCAGGGGCGCGTTCGGGTCGGGGTACACGGTGAGGCGATCTCCGAATGCGGCCATGAAGCGGTCGGTGACCCCGTTCACCAGGTACAGCTCGCCCAGCGAATCGAACCAGGCGTTCTTCGGCCGGTAGCGCGGCGTGTACCGGGAGTAGAGCGCCGCCTCGTCCGAGAACCCGGGCTGCAGCGTCACCTGCCCGAGCCCGGAAACTTGGAGGGCAGACTGGGTGTCGTCGTCGTCCACCCAGTCCTTCAGCCCAAGGAGGACGTCCTGGGGCGTCGCGCGGATCTTGTTGGCGTCCTCGCGGTCGAAGACGAAGTCGAAGCGCTTGTCCGAGACGAGGTTGTAGAGGCGCTGGATGGCCCCCTGGGCGGTCCCGGTCTGGAGCCCGGCCAGCGCATTGACGTTCAGCTTCTCCTGCTCGTCCTCGATGCGAGCGTCGAAGCAGCCAGCGAAGCCGCCGTACTGGATGCGCCCCTCCTCGTCCACGCCGCCCCTTCCGGTGATGGAGAACTTCCCGCGCCGCCCCTGGCCGGACTCGGGCACCACGCTCGCCATCAGGTGGCAGTCCAGCTTGGCCATGCGCCAGAGCTGGAGGTTCATGCCCGCCATGGGGCCTGGGAGCTGGCCGCTGGTCCGGTCGAGCTGCTTCTGGAAGAGGAGCAGCATCCGTGCGAGGCCGATGCTGCTCTTGGCGAGGTACTCCGCGCGCAGGGCGTCGCGCTGGTGCGTGGCCAGCTCGAGGTCCACCCGGGTCTGGAAGGCGAACTCGGCGGCCACCGCGGTGAGGATCGCGATGGAGACCGTCACCATCAGGAGCGTGACGCCGCGCTCGTTGCGCTTCGGCCGTCGCATCAGAACCTCGGGATCTCCGTGTTGAGCACGATGCGCGCCTGGGTCACGTAGCGCGCCTCGCGACCGTTCTCGTCGAGGGCGGAGATGGTGATCCGTACCCGCACCGGGAGGATGGACTTCTTCTCGATCCGGCGGGTGTCCCACTCGTCCACCCAGTCTTTCTTGTCCGAGTCCCAGTAGGCGAAGTCGATCCGCTTGACCCGCTCCACCAGGACGTCCTCGGTGCCGCCCCGGTCCATCCGCTCGTCGAGGATGGAGTCCTCGCGACGCATGAGGTTGAGCTGCTGCTGCCCGCCGGGCCCGGGCACGCTCTTGGTGAAGTACTCGACCACCATCTGGTCCGATTCCTTGGCGTCGGCGTAGAGCCGCTGGTGGGCCATGGAGGTGAAGAGCAGGCGGTCGCGAGCGCCGATGAAGTTGGTGGGCCGGTCGTTCTGGTCGCGGTAGCGGCGGGTGTCGTAGTGGTCGCTGACGAAGGCCGCGGAGAGCTCGCGCACCATCCGTTCCGTTCCGACCCGCAGGCCGCGGTAGCGGTCCGCCTCCTGCTCGACCAGCTCCTTGGCCTTGTAGCCGCTCTGGAAGGCGGCGGCGATGAGCACGCCCATCATCGCGGTGACCGCCACCGCGAAGACCACCTCCAGGAGCGTGAATCCACGTGCCGGTCTCATTGGCGGATGGGATGTCCTGAGGGGTCGACGGGCGTCCCGGGCGCCGCGTTGCCGCGGATGGGGCCGGTGAGGACCTGCTGCACCGGGTTGGTGCCCTGGAAGCCGGGGAACTGTCCGGGCGGGATGCCCGGAACGGCCGGAGTCCCCGGAGCGCCGGGCACCCCGGTCTGCGACGAGAGCGCGGCCCCGGGCGTCCCGTTCCGGTCGGAGCCCTGGCGCATGGAGAAGACGTCGTTGACCAGGTCGATGCTCTCGGTGCGCTTGCCATCCTTCCAGCTGACGGTCAGGTGCACCTCGCGGACGCTCTGCTGTATCTGCTGGAGGAGCTGCTGCATCTGGGTCTGCGCGAGCGTCGCGAATGGCCCCAGCGCAGAGAGACCCGAGGCAGCGGTCGCGCCGGGCGGCAGCGCGCCGAGGCTCGGACCGCCCTGGGACTGGGCGAGGTTCTGGATGTTCGCGAGCGCGCCCGAGCTGGACAGGCTCGACAGCGCGCCGCCGACGCCGCCGTCCCGCCCACCGCCGAGCAGCGCCGCCAGCCCGGAGACCCCGTCCTTCCCGGGCGGGAGGTTGAACAGCGTCTCGAGCAGCTTGTCGGGCGATACCTCGGTCGTGCGGGGGGTGAGGATCTGCGCCGTCCAGGAATAGGCCTCCCAGCCGTCGGCCCGGAAGTCGCCGGAGACCTCGCGGTCGTCGGCGTCGAAGCCCTTGTCGTAGAGCTCCTGCTCGATGTCCGTCATCTTCGAGCGGGCGAGCATCGTCGCGATGGTGAGGCGCTTGGCGTAGGCGTGGTTGGCGATGGCCCCGGCGTTGAGGTCGAAGATGGCCATGAGCGCGAGCCCGAGGATGGCGAGGGCCACCACCACCTCGAGGAGCGTGAAGGCGCGCCTCATGACTTCGGAACCTCCGGCTCGCCGTCGACGATGGAGGTCTTTCCGGTGATGGGCGAGACCAGCAGGGTCCACACGTTCTTGCCCTGCCGCACGGTGACCTGGGCGCGCTCGGTGTAGCCCTGGGGAAAGAAGTAGAGGTAGGCCAGCCCGGTGTCGATCTTCGCCCGCTGGTGCGAGGTCCACACCGATACCCGGACGCCGGTCATCTTGCGGGGCTGGATCTCGGGGGTGCTGAAGGCGGAGAACGCGGCGGCCTTCTCCACCCGGGCCTTCTCCGAGTCGAGCACGTCGAGGAGCGTCGACCCCGACGAGCCGTACGAACCGTAGGCGCCGGCGCTGCTCGTCGCCGTCCTCGGATCGGGAGCCGAGCGGGAGCCACGGTTCCCCTTCTTGTAGGCCTCCACTGCGGCCTTCGTCGCGTCGCGGATCTCCTGGTCCCGGTCCATCGAGGAGGTGACCGGGCCGTTCGCGCACTCGGCGCGGTAGGCGAACTCGGCCGAGTCGTCCCGCGGCAGGAGCAGGACGAGGCGGCAGGTGTTCCCGGTGAGCGCCGCCGTGTCGTAGAGCGAGCGCGCCGCCCCACCGAGCTCGCCCATCGCCTGGCGGGCACGCGCACCGGTGAGCGCACCGAGGCCGAAGATGAGCGCCGCGAAGAGCAGCGCCGCGACGGCCATCGAGACCATCAGCTCGATGATGGTGAAGCCTCTGTGCGCGCGGCGGGACATCAGCGGATGCGGACCTGGGTTCGGACGTCGGTTCGGTCGGGGGAAAGGTTCGAGATGTCCGCGTCGGGGCCTTCGCCGGCAGGCCGGCCGTCCGACCCGTAGGAGGTGATCACCGGGCGGCCTTCGACGAGGGCGTAGTGGTACGGCCGACCCCAGGCATCGTGAGGCTCGGCGGTCAGCGCACCCGTCGCGAGGAGTGGCCGAAGACCATCGGCGGTCTCTGGGAAGCGCCCCGTGCTCCGCGCGTACTCCTGCAGTCGCGCGTCCAGCTCGCGGATATCCATTCGCGTCCAGTCGCTGCGAGCGGCCTGGAGATCCGGGTAGATTACGAGTGCGGCGCATGTACCGATGAGGACGGCGAACGACCCCGTCGGCCAGATCAGCCGTCGGAGCCACCGCGATCTGTTCCCACCCGGATGGCTCATGGTCTGCCCGCACTTCTCAGCTCACGGCTTCGCCGCGGTCGTCTGCGGCCGATT